>JAJZKY010000391.1 GCA_021803885.1 Planctomycetota bacterium | reverse complement strand
CGCACGCACAGAGCCTCTGCCTGGATGGCATGCTCGATTACCTGCGGCTGCGAATGCCATGCCATGATGGCGGCGTCGCGCGGCAGATCGTAGAGAATTTCATCCCAGCCTATCATGAGTTTGCCGTGCGCCCGCACAATTTGGTTCATGCGGTGCTCAAAATATGCCTGCAGCCCCGGCATGGTTTTAATATGATGGCGTTTGGCCAAAGCCAGGCACTTGGGGCAATGCTGCCAGGAATAAAACTTAACTTCATCGCCGCCGGTGTGAATGTACTGCCCGGGAAACAAGTCCGCGAGCGTGCCGATAACCCGATCGGCGAATTGGTAGACTCGCTTATCGCCGACGCATAAGCATGGGTCATGGGCTGACCAGATGGCCGATGTGGAAACGGCAATGGGTTGGCCGCTGCAGCTAAGTGCGGGGTAGGCGGCAATAGCAGATCCGGTGTGGCCCGGCATATCAATTTCAGGCACGATGGTGATGTGTCGCTCGGCGGCAAAGGCGACGACCTCCTCAATCTGCTGGTGGGTATAAAACCCCCCATATTGACCCTGACTGTTGTAATGATCGCTCAGGTTGGCGGCAAAGTTAAAGCCAATGGAGCTTCGCCACGCGCCAACGCTGATGAGCTTGGGATAACCCTCAATAGGAATTCGCCAGCCTTGGTGATCGCTTAAATGCCAATGAAAGCGATTGAGCTTAAAAAGGGCCATAGCCGCAAGCAGGCGTTTAACTTCGGCGGTATCGAAAAAATGTCGGCTGACATCGAGCATGTAACCGCGCCAATGCAGCCGCGGGTAATCTTCAATGGCGACATTCGGCAAATGCCAGCGGCCATCGGCATGGCGCGTGGCAAGCTGCAGCAACGTCATAAGGCCGTTGAACAGCCCGTGGTATGCCGGCGCGGTAATGACCGCACCGCTGGCGCCGCAAGAGAGTGAGTAAGCTTCAATTCGCTGCCAGGGGTGTTCAGCGCCGGCAAAGTGAGGGGGCAGATCGGTGCGAAGTTCGAGTGCAATAGTGCTGGCCGAGGGGTGTCCTGTCGAGGAGGCAAGGTGGATGGGCAGTTGCCAGCGGCGCGAGGCATAGTCGTTAAAAACAGCATAAAGCCGTTGCAAGTCAAACGAGGCAAGCCCGCCGCCGACGATTGATAAAGGTGCACGCAGCGGCAGTTGCTCCTGGGAGCGTACGATAAGTTTGACGGGAAGTGGATTTACCGGCAGTAGATTGGCGGCGGTTGTCACATACGTTTCGGTGCCGATAGTCTCGGGTGCGTTGTCTTGGGTCATGAAGTTTAAGCTCCAAATGCCGGGATGCGGCGTAAAGTAAAACGCTTAACAATACCTTTTATTTCTCCGATGCAGCAGATTGCGTGAGACGATGGATAAACCTGTTTCCCTGGGAATGAGGAGCAATTTGTTAAATTGCGAATTGGGTGAAATAAGCTTCGGGGGTGTGCGTTATGCCCTTGTATGCCGGCTGGGATAGACGTTGGCTATAACGAGTCCACCACCCCCGAAGCGGCGTCCGGCGTTGCACCCCAACGTATGCGTGCCTTTCTTAACCGTTTGGTTGCGCGTCGGACGCTGCACTTTTTATCACCACCTGGCCGGGAGTGCAACTGCCAGGCATTTCTCATATTTGGAGGCAGTGAGAGTGCGAGCGCGGTTGCTTGGGCGCCTGCCGCAGCGAGTTCCGCCACCTCGGTTGATTTGCTGGAGCTTGGCGATACAGTCCTATGCTAACCGACCAGGAACTTGTTCATGTAGTGCTTTTTCATGGTAAAACAGGGCGTCAAATGCAGCCAGAACGCAAAAAAATGCTGGTTCAAGCACCAGTATTGCCGCTGATGCCGATTACTTGGACAGAGCATTGGTCGCAATAAATCTTAGCGCAACGACTGTTTTGCTATACACTGCACCGAAATAAGAAGGCTGGCAGTAGACTGCCGGGTCCGTGCCGCATCGGGGTCGGTTGATGCGGCGGGATGTCATGTGGGACCTTCGCTTGTGTTTGCCGTCGCGGCACAAGCGGTTATGAAAAGGCGGTTTGCTTTGGCAGTTAATATTCCAGCATCGGTGGCAACGGTTGCGGGACGCGAGACGCCTGTAAGGCAAACATATCGTGGCCCGTTTGCCATCATGACCATTCTGTTTTTTATGTGGGGTTTTTTAACTGTTTGGAATGACATTCTCATTCCACGCTTTAAGGAGGCGTTTAATCTTACTTACTTCCAGGCGATGCTGATTCAGTTCGCATTTTTTGGCGCCTATACGATCGGCTCGCTGATCTATTACCTGATTTCCATGTACTGGGGCGATCCGATTAATCGCATTGGCTACAAGAACGGCGTGATCATTGGATTGCTGATCGCCGCCGTCGGTACGGCCTTGTTTTATCCGGCGGCTGTGATCGTGTCGTATCCGTTTTTTTTGATGGCGTTGTTTATCGTGGGCATCGGCTTTGCGATGCTGCAGATTGCTGCCAACCCGTATGTCACCATATTAGGACCAGAGCAAACTGCTTCCAGCCGGCTGAATTTATCCCAGGCGTTCAACTCGTTTGGCACGACGATCGGCCCGGTGGTTGCGGGTTGGCTGATTTTCAGCGTGTTCAATACGGCTGGCGCCTCAGGTGCCGACTCAGTAAAGATACCTTATTTGTGCGTGGCGGGCGTGTTTGTGCTTTTGGCAGTGGCCTTTACATTCGCGCACCTTCCGAATTTTAAGAATGTTGCGCATTTGCCTCGCGGCGCCGGTGCCATCCGCCATCCGCATATGGTGTTGGGTATGGTTGCGATCTTCTTTTATGTTGGCGGGGAGGTGACGGTTGGCAGCTCTCTTGTTAATTACCTCGGATTGCCGGCGTTGGGAGCCATGGCCCACAAAGTGGCTGCCAAGTACCTTTCCTTTTATTGGGGCGGCCTGATGATCGGGCGGTTTATGGGGGCTTTTGCGCTAAGTGATATGCGACGATGGTTGCGGCATACGATCGTGGCGCTGCTGCCGGTGGCGGCCTTCGTTGTGGTGTGGCTGCTATCGGGCAGAGCCAATGCGCTGCACTATGGAGTGATGCTCGGCATTATGCTGGTGGCGTTTTATCTTGGAGAATCGAGTCCGCATCGTATGCTGGTGCTGTTTAGCGCCATCATCATTGGGTTGCTGCTGACGGGTATCTTCTCCTCCGGCACGGTGGCGGTATGGGCGGTGCTGGGCATCGGCCTGTTTGACTCCGTGATGTGGTCTAATATTTTTTCGCTGGCCATTGAAGGCTTGGGCGCTTTCAAAAGTCAGGCGTCCAGTCTGTTGGTCGTGGCGATTCTCGGCGGCGCGCTGCTGCCGCCGCTGCAGGGGTTTATGGCCGATCACATCGGAATACAGGCGTCACTCGTGGTACCGATCATTTCGTATGTTTATATAGCGTTTTATGGTCTGTATGGTTACCGCGCCGGCCGCAAAGAAACCGCCACATGAGGGTGGTTTTGCAGGCGATCGGACAACGCCGACAAAAAGCCCAGAGCGGCAGACCGCAATCGGGTCACGTCATCATCAGAAAATGAATGCCGCAGGTTGGCAATAGTGTTAAAGCGAATCGCGTTTTTATGTCACAAGGTTGCGGCCCTGATCATCGGCCGAAAAAAGATGCACTCTTTGCATGTTGACGTAAAGCGTTGCGATACTCTGCGGGGGCAATGTTTGATAGTCGTGGGCATCGGTGCGGCATATAAGGCGTGGATGTTCGGGCAGGTCGAAGTGGATGTCCACCTTGTCGCCCAACGGCTCGACCACGCTGATGCGGGCCTGCAGAGAGTTGTCTGTGCCGGCGAAGCGGCCTTCATTTTTGAGTGACAGCGCCTCGGGGCGGATGCCGAGAACCAGTTCTCGCTCGGAGGAGCCATTGCACGCGGCGAGCAGGTGCGGCGGCAGCAGCAGCCGCGCGCCGGCGGCGGCAAAATACCCGCCGTCTATTTGTTGGCCGCGTAAAAAGTTCATGGGCGGCGTACCCACAAACGACGCAACGAAGCGGTTGGCCGGCTGTTCGTAAACCTGCAGGGGCGGGGCGCATTGCTGAATAAGGCCATCCTTCATGACGACGATGCGATCGCCGAGGGTCATGGCTTCTTCTTGATCGTGGGTGACGTAAAGGGTGGTGGTGTTGAGCCGCAGATGAAGCTTTTTGATTTCAGCGCGTGTTTCTAGGCGCAATTTGGCGTCGAGGTTTGACAGCGGTTCATCAAATAAAAAGGCTTTGGGGTTACGGACGATGGCCCGGCCCACCGCCACGCGCTGGCGCTGGCCGCCCGAGAGGGCTTTGGGCCGCCGGTGCAGATACTCACCAAGGCCCAGGATGTTGGCGGCTTCCATTACTCGCTGGTGAATTTGCGCCTTGCTAAGGCCCAGTTCGCGCCGCCGAAGTTGCAGGCCGAAGGCCATATTTTTGTAAACAGTCATGTGGGGGTACAGCGCGTAGTTTTGAAACACCATGGCGATGTCGCGGTCCTTGGGCGGTAAATGATTGACGATGCGGCCGTCAATGGCGAGGCTGCCTTCCGAGATTTCCTCCAGACCGGCCACCATGCGCAGGGTGGTGGTTTTGCCGCAGCCTGACGGGCCAACAAGTACCACAAACTCGCGGTCTTTAATAGCGAGTGAAATACGATCTACCGCGCGCACGCCGTCGGCGTATATCTTGGAAACGTCCACCAGATCAACCATCGCCATCGAGAATTCCAAGAACAGCGGCGCCAAAACCCGCCAGTCCAGCCTCCAAAGGCGGCTTTAGATTGCGCCAGCCGACCACTCAACCGCAGGCCCAACGACAAGCCTTGAGTTTACCATGCCGTATTTGCTTCGTGCCAGTGGCTTTATCGGCGGCGGGGTGGTGGTGGTAGAACGTGGCTGGCCGTCTGCGCAACACATGCGATCTAGTGCACCTATCGAATGCCTCCCAAAACGCAAGCCTTCGAACCCAACGGTGCCTTAAGAGTTGGTAGTGATTGTCTTGTCCGAATCCGGTTGAACCAAGACGCCGCGTGGCCCAAACACTTGCGTCCGCCTAAGGTTTTATGAATGTAAGGCCATAATGGTAGGGCGGAAGTTCAATCGCATTGGTGGTCAAGGGGTGGAAGCCGACCCGCTCTGCCCAACGTAAGCATTGCTCGGATCGGGGGCGAATGTTCATAGAAGGACCGCGCGGCGTGGAGGCGTCATATTTCCAATGGATGACACCCAGGCTCCCGCCGATTTTGAGCACGCGCCATGCTTCAGCCAAAAGCGCCTCCGGCTGTTCGC
>JAJZKY010000390.1 GCA_021803885.1 Planctomycetota bacterium | reverse complement strand
CGGGGGCGGCAAGATACTTATTGGCGTGAAAGCGGATCCAACTTCCGCCACAGGTTACAGCGATGCCAGCAATTATGACTATATCGGGGCCGATGCGCTGTTAAACGCCAGTGCCACAGTCAGCGGGGCAGGCGGGTTAGTGGATACCTCCGGTGCCGCACTGACAGTATCCCCGACGGCAACGATTTTGACCGCGGGAGCCGGCGGCGGGGCGGGGGGAGAATGGCTGCTGGATCCAGTCAACGTGCAGATAACCGGCGCCACATCCGCCAACATTGGCACTACTACGCCCGTTGCGGGAACGACGGAGTTTTCACCGACTGGGGCAGCTCCGAGTCCCGCGACAGTATCGGCGGCTGCGATTACGGCGGCCTTAACCGCCGGCGACAATGTGACAGTCAGCAGTACGCCGGTTACGGGGCCGGATATTGGCACAGATAAGGGCGATATCACCCTATTGTCTGGGGTGACGATCAACCCGATTATTCCGGCCGGCTCCAACATCACACTCAAGCTAGTTTCGTCGAATGATATTGGTATTGAAGGCACCATCGTATCCACCGGGGCGGGCATAATGAATGTCAACCTGGATGCTGCCGGTAATATTTATATTGGTGGTACAGGAACGACCAATGGTGCTGGCTTCGTGAGCACTTTTTCATCGTCCAGCGTGGGCGGTAATTTTTCCGCGAACACAACTGGCGGTAGTATTACCGTTGATTCGACCGCTACTTGGGCTGTTAATACCAGCGGTACGTTAGGTGGCGGTAGTCTGGCGCTTAATGCTGGTGCGAATGTCGACATTGCGGGTGTCAGCGGTACGCCCGCGACGCCTGGTCCGGGCGGATTGCTTTCCGGCGGCGGATCAATGACCATCGAAGCCAGCGGCCCGCCTGCAGGTACGTCCATTTACATTGGCACGGTTAACATAAGCTCATCCGGCGTAGGCCCGGGTACCGGCGGTGGTGCCATGGCGATTTTCTCTACTATTGGAAATATTGTGCTATCAGGCACTACCCTAAGCGCCAATGGAGCACAAGGTGCAACCGGCGGTACGCGCGGTGTTGGGGCGTACGGCGGCGGTGGTGCCATCGCGATTGTGACCTCGGCGGCCAGCGGTCAGACCAACGGTCAAATTGCACTGGAAAATATTACCGTTAATGCGGAAGGCAACGGCGGCGGAACATTTCAGGTATGGCCCGGCGGCGGCACTGCTGGATACTTCTACCAGCCCATTAATCCACAAACTATCGCCCCCAATGGCAACGCGCAGATTTTGGGCCCGTACCCCGCTGGCGACGGCTTTCTGATCTTAGCCGGCCAAAATACAATTCGCACCGCACAAATCGGGCCAGTTGTCACGGGTTTGGGTACAGGCGGCGGTATCGGGATTGCCGTGGGGACAAAGCCATTGGCGGTGACATGGACCATTGCTGGTGGTGGTGGTGGCTCGGCGTCGTACGTCGGCGGTGCCAGCCAGACCGCGCTGGCGGGTGGTGGAATTACCATCGAGTTCAGACCTGCATATACCTTCACCGGCGGACCAAGCAGTACCGGCACCGCCGCAAACGGTGCCGTGGCGGGTGTCGCTGGTTTGGCCGAATTCAACGCATTTAATACCTATTTTGAAAGCTATCTGCAATCCAATGGTGGTGGCTCGTATACCACCATACAACCGACCGTTACCTCCGACGGTGGCGGGCAGGATTATGAAAACGCGCTGCAACCTCCGGGCGAACCAACCCCCACCGGTTATAAATCTGCGCCCTACATCGTCGGTGATATTATCATCGGCGGCACGCAGGGCGTAACCCCGGCCGCTACGGCAACTCTTTCAGACACTGGCAGCACCGCGGCGGGGAGCATTACCCTTGACGGTACTGTTGACGGTGTGGCTCCCGGCGTGGACAGTTTGGTTACCACCACTGCCGCGGGTGATATTCGTTATCAATACACCCTCGGTCAGAATGTGCCGCTGTTGAACTGGACCGCAAACGCGGGAACGGCGCTTACCTCGTCGCAATTCATCCCTGTAGCCGGCCAAACAGATACGCTGACCACCGCATTGGGCCAAATTCAGCTTGCCGCTGGCCCCAGTGTCAGCAAGCCAAATTTTGATATTCCATTTGGCGAGGGCTTCTTCTACGGTACTACCACAGGGAATATCTATCTGCAAGGTGCCGTCGTTGATGCCAACACGAATAACATCGGTTCCGGCGCGCCATTTTGGCCCGGTGCCGTGACCATTAACACCGAATCACTCTCCGGATCTGTGGCCGGTGATATTGATCTTGAAGCTTATCTCTACGGTCCATTCAATCAAACCGGCGACTATACAGCACCGCTGACATTAATTTCACCGGCTCCCGGCACTCTGAACGGTCAGCCGAATAACGCTATTACCGTGGACGGGACGGTTGTGCCGGACCAGGCGATTTACGCAACCGGAGGTTACACTCCGGTGACGGAAATCAATTCCGCAGGCGGGTATCAGGATACCGCCACTGCCATTCACTATACGGGCTTTGAGCTTGTGGCATCCAACGGCGGGAACATCTACATGGGTGGCCCGGCTCCGGGAACTACTTCCAACCTTTTTACCTCTGCCACGGGCCTCATTAGTTCCGCAGGCTACACGGTACAGGGCGGTGGAGTCTCAATTCTCGCTGAGAACCCATCGGGCAACGCGGGTAATATCGTCGTGGGCCAGTCCGTATACCTTTCGGCATCTCCCGGCGGCGAAGTGTCAGTTGCTTCAGTTGGCACCACCGGCAACGCCGGAAATATTTCCTTTGATGAGGGCGGCAAGCTGACTGGTTTCGACGTTGCGGTTACGTCCCTGAATCTAAGTGCCAACCCAACGGCCGGTTACACGAGCGGCAATATTTCCTTTGCCAACGTGACCAACCCCATTTCATCCACCAGCCAACCCACCAATTTTGCCGTGGAAAGCTTCATTCATGCATACGAACAGGTAGATATTGTATCAGGCAATTACCTTGGAAGCGCCGGGAATATCAGTATCGGTAGTAATTTCGGAATTCTCGCCGCGCAATCAACCTCAGTTGTGCCCAATCCGGTGATCATTGAATCAGTGGCGTCTCCAACGGGCGATCCCAGCGGTGGAATGACCAGTGCACTGTTGACCATCAACACCGCCACAACGGCGATCGTCCCGGTGACCCCTCCACCGGCTCCGCCAGTGGTGCCTTTCAGCGCGCCCAACACCGCCGGGTTGAAGAATCTTGCAGGCAGCGCCGGCTATGTGAGCATCGGCGCTTACGCCGATATTAAATCCGGAGGATCTTCCACTGCCCAACCCGGAGCGATCGCGATTGGATCTTATTCCAGCATCGGCAACACGAGTGCCGTCGGTGCTACTGGAACACCCAACGCCGGCTTAAATGTTTATATCGGGACTTCCAGCAGTATCCAATCTTCGGGTGGGCCGGTTTCGATATTCTCCGAAGCGGTTCTGAACGGCACCTATACCTCGGCCACCAGTGCATCACCGGGAAGTATCTCGGAAAATGGCACAATCAATTCAACCTCTTCCAGCTCAGCGGGCAATATTTCAATCCAGAATGTCGGTACTGGCACAGTCGTCGGCGCGCCGGGTGTGACCATTGCGGGAACCGGGCTGCTGCAGGCCAGCAGCCTGACGTCCCACGGCGGTTATGTTTCGGTATACGCGCCGTATGGCGTTGTTACCATCGACCTTGCCTCACCCACCGGCTTTGCATTTGATGTTGATGGTAATACCGGTGCCGGCGATATTGACGTATATGGTAGCATCGGCGTGAACCTTGCCGCAGGCGGCATATCCGCTCGCGGCGGGATCAATAGCGGCAAGGGTGGCGGCGGCGGTGTGTCGATTGCATCCGGCGGCTGGATCAACGTAACACAGGCAAATATCAACTCCAGCAGCGCTTACGGGGGCGGTGGTGGTGTGGCAATTTTCTCCACCAACACCACCGGTGCGACGATTCCCGCTTCCATTAACAGCCTTGCATCTGGTGCCAGCTTGCAAGTTGATCTCGGCAGCGGCAGCACTATCAATACTTCTGGCGGAGGATTCGGCGGCGGTGGTGCGGTACTGGTTGCCAGCAGCAGTGGCAATGTCACTGTAAGTGGAGCTTCAATTATCGCCAGTGGTAACGGCGGAGGTGCCATCGCCATTAATTCCGGCAGTGGCAAAATTTTATTCGCCGGTAACAATTCCTTCACCTCCGTACAGGATGTACCCACCAATAGCAGCTTTGGTGGTGGCGGTGGATACAGTGCTTCCCTGACGGCGAACTCGCAGACCTTGACTTCCGGCGGCGGCGGTGGTGCCAACGGCGGCGTTTCCGGAGCCAGCTATGCTGGTGGCGGCGTTGCGTTAACCGGTGCTCCCAGAGTTTCCGGAGGTATTTTCAGCGATGGCGTAACCGTTTACCTAGGCGGTGGAAGTGCGGTTCCATCCGGCGAACCCGGACCCAATGGGGCTGGCGGTAGCGGCACTGGTGCTGGTGGCACATCCGGCGGTGGCAACGCCGGCTCCGCCGGCAGTCTTGCCTTCTCCGGCAGTGAAATTGATTTTGGTACCAGCGGTTCAACTACACCGGTTACCTTAACCACCAATGGCAATGGCCAAATCTATAACTCCAATATCGTGCTTTATGCGCCCACAACCCTCGTTGAATCCGGTTCTGGTGAGATCCAACTCAACGGCAGTGGCACCGCGCCATCCATCAGCACCGCTGCCGGAGTAACCGCCGGTCTGACCGTGATTGATAATTCCGGCGATATTGTGTTTGGACCCAACTTTACCTTTGCCACCGGCAGTAACGCTTTATCCTCTTTAAGCGTTACCGACACCAGCGGGCAAATTCAGTTGTATTCCGGTAACGGAAACTTTGCCTCCACCACCAGCGGTGCACAGACCTTCAGCGGAACGACGCTGGTTGAAGAAGCCGGCTCAACGGGTTCATTTGTCATCAACGCCGGCGGGGAAATCACCCTGACCGGCTCGCTGTCCGGAGTGAATCGTTCAACCAACGCGGCCCAAGCTCTCTCTGTAAGTCTGACGTCCTCTCAGGCCTATGCCTCTGGAGCTTACGCCATTGATGTTGGCCTGAATGTCAACACCGGCGGCGGTAACTTCTTGGCGGATGCGTCGGGCGGCGGAAATATTCAACTGGGCTTATTTGGAACCGGAGCTACCGCCAGCAGCATTAATACCAGCGATACAAATTCCAATGGTTCCATTACCATTGAATCCATTGCTTCCTCCGGTAACAGCGGCGGTATTGT
>JAJZKY010000389.1 GCA_021803885.1 Planctomycetota bacterium | reverse complement strand
TTCTGCTGGCGCAGCAATGCCGGAGGCCAGAGTGAATTAAAATGGATGGGGAAAAGTTTTCCCAACGGGGCGGTAGCCCAATCCTGCGGCATAAATTCACGGCCTGCCATGATCACCAGCGCCGCCCCCTTGGTTTGTACGGCATAGGTGATGCCCTGTTGTGCTACGGGCGAAAGCGTGCTGGCGGGAATGTCACCAAGGATAATAACATCAAAAGCTTCCCAGGCCTGGCGACTTTTCGGAAGACGCTGGGCCAGATAACCGGGGTTGTTGGGGGAAGCGACAACCGGCGGCGGCGGCGTAATGCCCGCAATAACCGCCGGATGCAGAAGCACCGCCTGTAAGTGTACGCGACGGCTGCGTGAGAAATAGTTGACCAGGTACTGGTAATTCCAACCGGGTTGACTGTCAATAAACAGCACCTGCAATTTATCCCGCCGCACCGTGACACGGAAGGTTCTTTGCACGGCGTGGCGCATGGTGATGGTCGGGAGCACTTTGATGCTGTAGGCGTAAACCCCCGGCCCCGGCGGCAGATTTTTGAAGTGCGCGGACTTATAAGCATTGGCGCGATGTGTCATAAGCACACGCCGCGCTTCAATATGGCCTTGTCGTATCAGTTCCACAGTTACCGGTTTGTTGGTCAGGGAACGCAGATGAATAATGGCGGAGGCCTTGAGATATTGATGTTTGTAGATCCATTGCGGCGCGTTGATGGCATCAATGGACGCGCCCGGTGGGGCGCGATCGGACCCTATGCACAGTGTGAAGGTGTGCACATGGTGCAATGCCAGCAGGCGGGCGATTTCCGCGGGATTCGAACCGACGTTTTGCCGTCCGTCCGATACCAGCAGCACCTCGGCCCGTCGCCCACGTTCAATACGGGAAGCCGTGGCCAGCAAGGCCCGGCTGATATTGGTGCTCTCTCCAGTTGGATTCAGCGCGTTTTTCAGTACCGGCGCTGGATCGGTATAAGCTGGAAAAGCAGTGGTGTAAGCAGACCCCGCAAAACTGACGATATGTACATCATCGCGTCGCATGAGCCGGCGGAAGGAAGGTTTCCCGGCCCGGCTCTTTCGTGTGAGAATCGCCACCGCCAGTTGGGCATGGGTTTGACGCTCCACATGCTTTAATGCGGCGGTCAAAGCCACATCGGTTTGATGCGCAGCGAGATAAGCGCCATCCGCTCTGCGGGCGGCTTTCTGTAAAGATCGCAGGGCGTCCTGCAATTGTACATTCGCAGCTAAATATGCGGCGGCAGCCGGGCCGATAGAAGTACCAGTTCCCGTGTGCTCCAGGGCCTGGCGCACCAATTGTCCGGCATGCCGCAGTTGATCCGCTACCGGTGCGGCCGTGGCGTGTTGTCGCAGGCCCGCTACGAGTGTCTCAAGTCGTTTTCGCCAGGCCCACAACGCGGCGAGGCTTTGCCGGTGTTGTCTTTGTTCCTGTACGGTGGAAGCCGCGATAAATTGTTTTTCTTGATCGCGCCACACACGCAATTGCTGCATCAACGCTGTCAGCTGTGCCAGATCCCGATCCAGTACGTCGTCATAACCGGGGACCAGTCCCAGAGCGCACGCCCAGCGCAAAGCATAGCGGCGACCACCTTGTACATCATGTACGCCCATGGATTTACTATGATCCAGCACCAGCCAGAGTTGACCGGGTGAGGTTTGTGTCCGTGTCCATTGTACTGCGGGATCCAACAGCATCCCCATCAGCAGTAACCACAATGCTGCCCGCAGAACCGTCAGATAGATAATTGTACGCCGTGGCGCCAGATCGCGCTGTTGGGCATAGAGATACACCAGCAAACTTAACGTTGCTATACCAAATATAACCAGCAGCCACAGCGGCAGCACCGGGTGCAGCAGTATCTGCGAGGGTCCGGAGTGATAGGGTGTGGATGTTGGGACCACGGTCGGTTTCCTTCTTTAATGTTCCAACAGACTCAGGGACGTAAGTTCCGTAACCGCCAAATCTTCCGCCCGCGCCAACCTGGCCATTTTTCGGCACTGCAGGGCTTCAATAACCAGCAGCAGCAACAGCAGCATGGCCAGGATCGGCCAGAGGCTCAGAGTATGGTTTACTGTACCAAGGGTGGCGGCAATCTGGTCTACCTTAATTTGTTTGCGGAGGTAATGGTGGCTGATCAGCCATTGTAGATCCGTCGCGGACAATAAACTTGGATTTAATTGTGCCCGGTCAATATTGACATTGAAATAAACTTTAGCCCGGCTGCCCGCGGGGCGAAAGGACAACGTATAAAGCCCCGGTAATCCCGTATGGTTCCAGGTAATAAGATATTGCCCTCCGGTAATGAGTTGCGGCGTTACGGAATGGATAATGCCGTGTGGGTCCAGAATGGACGCTGCGGCAATGGCCGGCGTGTCCAAGCCGGTCCATACAATGGCCGTGCCGGGATTTAAATATGGACGGGTAATAAGGCGTTGTCCTCCCATAGCTAATTCATAAACCGTCTGATTGACCAGCGGTAGAAAACTTCCGGCTTGCAGCGGCCAATCATTCCAATGGCCGGCGGCGCCGGTAGTCCAGATCACCACTTGACCACCGGAATTTCCCACCGGTTCTGATAACATCAGCGGAGCGCCGGCGGAAGTGGCCAGCAATACTTTTTCCAGTGCCTTAACGGGTGTGAATTGGTGCCACTTCAGTAAAGTTACAGCAACAATGGCATTGCGGTTTAATTCACGCAATGGTCGCAGCATGGAACTATGCGCATCGTGGAGCACAATGATGGGATGACGTTTCCCTGCGGATACCACCGGGCCTGAAGTCCCGATGTCAAATCCGCCCCGGGGGAGAAGATTATTAACCAACATCTTGCTGGCATGGTGGCCAAAAATAAACCAGACACCTTTACCGGAGCGGGCAAACGCGTGGAGCCGGGAAATTAAGTGCATCGGTAGTGTAGGCGGATCATTGACAATCACGACCTGATATTTATTAAAATCCGCCGATTGCGCGGCATTGACGCTCATGACCGTGGGTTGGGCCAAACCCAGGCTTGGGGACGTGGATGGCCGCAACGCGGTTTTAAGGAAGCGGCTGGCGTGACAATCACCGACTGTGCCCAGCTGACTGTCGATGATTAATACGGGTATATATTTCCATACCTGTACCACTGCGGTGGACTGATTATCAGCGGCTAAAGCATCCTGAATATCCGTGCGCACCATGATCCAGTGCGAACCCGCCGCGGGAACCCGCAAGTGCATGATGCCTGTTGTACTGCGTCCGGGTTGTAAACGTGGAATGACAATGTGCCCCATGGGCGTGCCGTCATAAATCAGGTCCATGGGAATGTGCGCTACCGGCAAGGGACCGGAATTGCTGACATTGAAGAGGACTTTGACCCGTTGACCCGCAATTGGAAAAGCGGGTTGCAGATGTAATGGGCCGATGGCGATGTCAGACTCGCTGCCATGCGGTATAACCGGCACATTAAACACAGCCAGATCAGGTACGGTCATAGCGCCCCCATAGGCGGCCTTCCATAATGCGTTTCGTCCGGGTTGCCAGGAAACCGTTCGCTGATCGGAAACCACAAAAATAATTTTATTCATCAACGCGCCGCGTCGTGCCACCCTCCGGGCTTCCGCAATCGCCTCCGCAATGGAGGCTCCGGCCATACCCATGGGCAACTGCTGGAGCCGGGACAGCAGTTTGCTCTGTACCGCCGTGTAATTGGAAACAGGAATGGGAAACGTGGTCAGGCTGTAAGGCCTGTGTCCAGCGATAACAATGGCCAGCGTGTCTTCCCCGCTTAAAGTTCCGGCAATACGATTGGCCACGGCGATTTCATGGGCGAAAACTGTTCGCCGACCGTCCATCATGCCGGTGGAAATGGAATGATCCAGCACGATAACTACATCCGACGCTCCGCCGGCTGTGAATTGTTTTACCGCGCCAGCAGGCAAAATCGGCCAGGCCAACAGCAGCACCAGCAGCACCAGCAAGGCCATACGCAATAGCAGCAGTAACCAATGATCAATGTGCCGTCGTTTCTTCTTCAGTACGTCGCTTTCCTGAAGAAACATCATCGCGCCCCATTGGATCGGCGTGGTTTTCCGCCGGTGCATCAGGTGAATGGCAATCGGAATGCCGACGGCCGCCAATCCGGTCAGCAACAGTGGTATTTCAAACACGGTGGGCAAATCTCCTCATGATCGATGGCCCCGCATCCGATTGGCCAGATATAGAGATAGTGCGGCGTCAAATGGCGCGGAAGTAGCAAAGAGGCTGTAACTGATATTTAATTCCGCCGCCGTGCGCCGCAGCCGGGTAAGGTGCGTGCGGACGTTTTCCAGATATTGCCGCCGCATCAGCGCCGGATCCAGACGCAGACGCTGCGGGGGCAATTCCATATTCTCAAATAAGGTCCATTTACGGAATGGAAAATTCAGTTCCTCGTCGGCCATGATATGCAACATCAGCACTTCATGCCGGCGATGGCGAAAATGATGCAGCGCGCCCACGAGGGCCTCAGGATTTTCCAAAAAATCACTGATAATGATCACCAGTCCGCGATGAGTAATCTGCTCGGCCATCTGGTGCAGCAGGGCCGAGAGGCTGGATTCACCGCCGGCCCGCCGGGCTTCCAGAGTGCTGATGATATTCATGAGATGCGCGGGCGTGGAGCGCGCCGGGATGAAATCTTTTATTGCATGATCCGCTGTAATCAGGCCTACCGCATCCTGCTGATGCAGCGTCAGATAAGCAAGGCTGGCCGCCAGGAATTGGCCATAACGATATTTAGACAGCGCCGCAGAGCCCTGATAGGCCATCGAGCCGCTGCAATCCATCATAATAAAGACCCGCATGTTGGTGGTGACTTCATACTGTTTGATGTAGTAGCGGTCGGATTTCGCCAGTTGCCGCCAGTCGATGCGCTTAACGTCATCACCGGGCACGTAGGGTCGATTCTGGGCAAAATCAATGGCGTAGTCGATATGCCGGGATTTGTGCAGCCCCTGCACGTACCCATCCATAACCTGCCGCGCTACCATATCCAGCCGGCTGAGTCTGGATAAGGCCCGTGGATCCAACAAGGCCCATGGCGTAATTCCGGCCGGCGCGACTGGGGTGTTGACGGGTGTGGTGGTCATTGCTTGGATTCCATGTCATATCCCCTGATATTCCCGGTGCCGGAATGCGGGCCGCCTGGCGGAATACCGGTGTCAGGCCGGCGTCGCGCCAGGAAGTTCCAGCAGCAGCCGGTCAATAATTTTATCACTGGTCATGCCCTGAGCCTCGGCGCTGAAGGTTGTGAGAATGCGATGCCG
>JAJZKY010000388.1 GCA_021803885.1 Planctomycetota bacterium | reverse complement strand
CGCGCGTAAGCCGCTTCGGCCTGCCCCACGAGCTCAGCGGATTCGGGAGTAGGCGGCAGCCCCCCCATGCCGTCTGCAAGAAACGCAAGAAAGATACGTAGCTCGATCGAGTCGGGATCGGCGGCATACCGCTCAAGGGCTGCACGGAAGAGCAGGATCCGATCCGCCTGCAGGGCGCCGGGCCGTTGCCGGTCGCTGACCAGGCGCTTCTGTGCAGAGTCAAGGAAGCCTGTGGTGATAAGGCGTTGCTTCATGGCATGTACAAGCAGCGCGCGCGCCCGAAGGTAGTCGGGGTCTGACTTATCGTTGGCGTAGCGCTTGTCAAGGATAGCAAGCGCGTCTGGTCCTTTACGGTCATCACCGCCCAGTTCAAGCGGGTCTACTCCGTAGGTAAGTAGTACGGGAAAAACATCTGCTGGATTTTCACTCTTTTCCGCTGCCAGACGCAGCAGATAGCCATCGCGCAAGGGGTCAGCATCGGTGTAGAGACTGGCGGTGAAGCGCTCGGCGCCCGCATCGATGAGCGCCTGTAATCCCTCATCGACACCCCAGGTAGTAGCGGCGTACAAGCCCGGACCGAGGTCGATACCCAAATCGACGAGCGCGGCGAGAGCCGGCGCATTCCAACAATCTGGAAATGCTGCGACAGGATTGCTGGCACCATCATCCCCGTCCTGGGGCTGCCAGGTAAAGTCGCCTCCGAGCGCGGCCATTTCCCGAATGCGATTTCCAGAAGTGTCACAGGCAGAGTAAAGAACAGGATAGCGGCTCCCAATAAAGAGCGCATATGACTTCATGCTGGCGCCATAGTGCACCAGCAAAGGAGCTAGCGAAGGATTGGGATTCGATAATGCCATTGAGAGCGGAGTATCGTGATCCTCATTAAAGACGCGATTCGGATCGGCGTGAGCAGCAAGCAGCATGGCAAGAAGCTCGGCGCTCTGTGGTGTGGCGGAGCTCGAGTTAACGGCAAATTCGACAGGAGATTCGACGAGAGGATGCGGTGGGTCCGGACTTGCCCCGCTGGCCAGCAGCAATTGCACAGCCTGGATGGGGACAGATTTATCCATGTCGAACTGATGGACTAATGCGTCCTCCAGCGGGGCCATGCCCTTGTTCGTGGCATGGTTGGGGTCAGCATGGTGAGCTAGCAAAAGGGAGATGAGCTGGGTATGACGCGGGGCCTGACAGGCGATCAGGAGCGGTGTCCATCCGTCGGCGGTGACAGGATCGACCGCTGCGCCGTGGTCGAGCATCGCGACGATGAGTTGGAGCCAATCATGGTCGTCGCTGGCCTGCCGCGCCCGATTTACGGCCAAGGCAAGTGCGGACCAGTCGCCTGACCAGGTGTTGACCTGCGCATTGCCTTGCACAAGAAGAAGCGCAGCCCGGATGTGTTGGTTGTCGATAGCGAAGATGAGAGGTGCGAGGTGGCTTTCCGGGTCTGGCGTGTTGGGGTCGCAACCGGCGCGCAGCATCCCGGCGATGGTAGCGTCGTCGCCATTATATGCGGCGATCGCGAACTGATTCTGAAGCATGGAGCAAGGATCGTTGATATTCTGCGCGCGCAGCAGGGCGGGCAGGATGCCGAGAAGCAGGGCGCGAGAGAGGCAACGGAGCGTGTGCGAGCGCATAGGCGGCGTTATGGGTGAGCAGCGGGTGTAGCCAGCGCGGAGGGCGCCGTGGGCGCCGGGATTGTGGGGACGTGCATGTGGAGGAAAGAAACGGTCTGCGCGATACTTTGCTCGTCTTGCGCAGCCTGATGTTGAAGGTCAGCACGATAGGCCTTGAGTGCGGCGGTATCAGCTCCTCCAGCCTGGATAGATAGGGTCACCTCGGCGATCTGGCTCTGCTTTTCTGCCAGATGCGACTCGAAGTGATCGTATTCTCGCAGGCCCTGCTGAATCTGTGGATCGCTGCGCTGAGCGGGTGGAATTTGCGCCTCCAGCGCCGTCGCAGCCGGAGTCTGCACGGGATGGGGATAAGTCAAATGATCGGCAGCCGCGCAGGGCGCGGCGTCAAAACCGCAGCCGGAAAGCACCTTGGCAATTTCCAAGCTGGCGTCGTTGAGGCCGGCGGACGTGGACGCGAGTGCGGCAGCCAGCGTGGAAGATTTCTCAATGCTGGACAACTGCTCCAATGCGGAGTTCACGCTGACCGTGGGCAGCGGAGCTGTGACCAGCGCGGGCAAAGGCGCAGCCAGCCGCAATTGGACCAAAAAGCTGTTCGAGCCGATCGTGGCCTGGATGGAGGAAGCGGTGGCGATGGCGTCCTTGAACTGCTTTAGCTGCTGCGCGACGGGGGCATCAGACGCGGCGATCTGCTGATCGTAGTTGGCGATGGCCTGAGCTAGGCTCCGGTCGTCCTCACCCTGGGCCGCGGAGCCCTGATTCTGCACTGTGTGCAGGGTGGCAATGCGAATATTATTGATGGTCTCGGCGGTGGGATTGAGGACGTAGGATTGGCGCAGCAGGCTGAGCGCGTCAGCCCATTTGGCTCTTTTCGAGGCGTCCACAGCCTTCAGCGAGAGCTTTCTCGCCCGCTGCTGCTGTTTGCGCAGAGCCGCGGCCTGGCGGGCGGCATCGCGCGCCGCCTGTCGAGCGGCAGCCTGTTGCTGGCGCAGCGCGATGCAGGCGGGGCAAAAACGTGGCGCCTGCGGTGCGCTGCTGCTACACCAGCTATTGCCACATACCGGGCGTGCTGTGGGAGTGGGCGGAACCTGAGCCGTAAGGCTTGGCACGCTCACGAGTGCCGCCTGCAATACAAACGAAACACAAGGCACAATCCATCGCAGACGCAGCCAGAAGGTCACAAGCCCAACTCCATCGCTGAAGGAGTCAAATCGTTGGCAAAGTGTAACATCCTCTGAGATGGCTTTGCAATTATTGATTTGTTGTCATATCGCGTTGCAGCGATCGTTCCGTTGCCCAGCCCAAGGCCCCGTGAGAGCCGGCATTGAACAAGCAGCCCGCCGCGAGTCCCTCGGTGGCATAGTTCGGAGCCATAATCAATTCCAGTCGCCGTCGAAGCCTACCAGAATTGATAAACGCCCTCAGCCGCGCTTTCGCGGAATGCGCCGAACACGAAGATGGGATGTTTCTTCCTTCATGCGAGAACTCGCTCGATTGGCCTGGCCAATCAACTTATGATCATCCCATCGTGATCAAGATCTGGTCCAGTGGATGGATTTGGCGCCTTCTGGCTCGTTGGAGGTTTGTGCGTATTCGTCAGTACGGCTCGAAGCCTGTCGAACCTCCTTATACGGTGCTCGTCGACGACAACTACCGCTACACGGACCAGTCGGATCGGTACACGATGGGCCAATACGCCAGCCTCGAAGCGGCGATCCAAGCCGGCACGATGGCCGCGAGACCGAAAACCCGGAGTTTGCTGCTTAAACTCGAATGCGACTTCAACGTAAGCCCTTCTCGCATGTTGCTGGAATTCGAAGGCATTCCTTCCTTCCGATCTCCCCATTATCGCGAACCCCTGGTAATTCCTGCTGCAAGTTCATGAGGAATCGCCGAATCGCTCATTGACCTCGGATTTCTGCTGGGAAGTCGGCCAGTCTCCAGCTTTCGGGCTGCAATGCCGACGCCCAAAAACCCTGGAGCAGAGCCCGCCTGCGCTTCACCGGCTGGCCAGATTGCTACTTCACTCGTCTTAGTCTGTAAGCCGGTTACAACAACTGCACCTTCAATGTGTAAAGGATGTCCGGAGACAAACTGTAAAGGATGTCTTCGAACTTGACAGCGAGGCACCTGGGACACCCATCAGTCGTGGCTTGATTGGCTCCCTCGCACACGTGCCACCCGCCGATCTCCCGCCGTGGTCCCGCACATGCGGACTTTAGGATGCATGCAGATCATCGGCCTTAGCCGCGAAGATTCCGTCGCCGACTCAGGTGGAGCAAGGATGTGAATCGGTCAAACGAACGAGATCCTTCACCCCGCATTCTGAAGGAGGGACTCCCGTCCAGGCTACGGCCGCATGCAGCTTTGATTTCTCGCCTCCGGGAACGTTAGGACTGTGATTGTTGCTGGAGCAAAACTCACATCCCCTCGCCTGACCTTATCACCCGCGTAGGCGGGGACCGTGCCGTCGGCTGCAACCTTCAATTCTTGACCGTTGAGTTGGATGACCGTGCTCAACAAATCCGGCGACGATAATGTATAGCGGACCCCGGCGGATGGAACCTTGAGCGTGTGCGCATTGGCCTTATCGACGTTAAGAACAAGCACGGCCACGCCGCCGTCAGAATTCTTCAGGCACTGCGCATACACCCGCAGTTCCGAAGATGGCGGAAGACCAGGATCAAGCGAACGTCTTCCCATCGTGCGGCTCCAAAGGAGAACTGCCCAATAGTTTGGACGCGGTTTATGGGTTTCTTCGTCGATAAGACCGTAGTCGCTGCTTGCAAGCGTGTTGAACATGACGGACTTGACGCTCTTTTGAGCCAAACTTCCTAACTGATCCAGCATGCGAAAGCTATCGATGAAATCCGACGCCCACTTATCGCCGCCACAAGACGCTTCACCCGTTTCTGTCACCCACATGGGCTTTCCGGGCAAATACTTGTCTCTAAGACGCTCGTAAAATGCCTCAGCGCCACTTCCCCGGTCCAACCAATCCGCATCCAGAATTTTATTGATATCCTCGCCGTTGGAACCTGCACAGCGATGCGACCGGCCATAGTAGACATGGTAGGAGAAGCCGTCAAAGATGGGTCCGGTTGCCTCCATCAACTGTTCCGTCGGAATGAGATGGGGCGGAGGCGGCTGTGGCACGCCTTCGGCCGCTGAGCTTGGTCCCAGGTAGAGCGTGGCTGGAGATTCCTTGCGAAGGAACTCACCGAAGATTCTGCTATCTCGCCCATACTCCTTTGCCCCATAGCCTTCGGAAACATGCCCAAATCCCATAAGGGTCGGCTCGTTCATAAACTCCATGGCAAAGATATGCCCGCCTATGGACTTCGTATAGTCGAGCCAGGCCTTTGCCTGTGTGCTCGTCCACACTCCTGCGGAGTTGCGCACACCCGCGCTCGTGGTGACAGAAGACACAATCTCCGCGTTCACCGCGTGCGCAAAGTCCACCACGCCCTTCCACTCCGCCCGAGTGAGAACATTCTCAAATCCCGCAGGTGGAGTCTTCATTGGTGGAGCATCATTGTCCTGGAAATAAGTGGAATTGCGCCATGTGCCGCTTACACGTATATAGGCGGGGCCTAGCGCAGCCGCCAGCTTTCTGAGTCTTACGTCAGCAAGATTGATGGGCGAGATAGCAGAATCTTCGGTGAGTTCCTTCGCAAGG
>JAJZKY010000387.1 GCA_021803885.1 Planctomycetota bacterium | reverse complement strand
TCAGAGCTCTGCGGGGCCAGCACCCACAGGGTATAGATTCCCAGCGCGGTGCCAAAGGGAATGGATAACAGCGCCAGAATTCCGATCACAATGCCGTAGATGCGGGCCCAGCCTTCTTTTTGCATCAGGCCGAAGGCCAGAATCAAACCCAGGATTAAACTGACTAACAAAACCCAGCCAATGATCTCCATCCAACCCGCGGCGACGCCCGGCACCCAGCCATTCAAACCGCCCTGCTGCATGCCATGCATCCAGGGCTGGTGCATCATCCAGGGCAGGCTGGTGCCCAAGCCCAGCATGATCAATACCCCGGGCAGCTTCAGCAGCGAATAGATAATCCACAAAATCGCCAGAGTATTACGGTGGCGGCTGGTGCGGCCACGAGCCGGATCGGCCGCGGGAGCCGTCATGCCCGACACCCCCGGCGCGTCGCCGGGCAGGGTCCGCTGCCCGCAATTGGAGCAAAAAGCCGCTTGCTCAGGCAAATTCTGTCCGCAATGATTGCAATACATATTCACATCTCCATACGCAATCAGGATGCCGCCGGTTCCTGAAAATTACACGGCGGTTGAGCCGATCTCAAACCGCCGTGTCTGATGCCATTTGGCGCAAATTATGATTTTTTAGACATCTTCTTCTTCATCTTCATCATTTTGTGATGCATGGCCGCTTTACGGCGCATCATCTTGCGGCGCATGGCCATCCGGCGGCGAGCCATCTTATGGCGCATCGCCATATTGCGGCGCATCATCTTGCGATGAATCGCCATCCGGCGGCGCGCCATCTTGTGGCGCATCGCCATCTTTCTGCGCATCATCCGGCGGCGCGCCATCATCCGGCGGCGAGCCATCTTATGACGCATGGCCATTTTCTTTTTATGGGCCATCATCTTTTCATGGACCATCATTTTGTGTTTGGACTGAAGGCTCATCGCTCCGGCCAGGGGCGCCAGCAGCAGAAAAGCCAGCAGACTGGTCAGCAGACTATACAGCAACCGTTTGAACATAGGGTTTTTCCTTACTTGCCGTTCAACTGGATGATGTCTCCTCATCCCGGAGCTGACGCCGCACACGGAGTCCGTAGGTGGCTGCAGCCACCGCGTCAAATGCACCAGCCCGGCCCAGGCCTACCCGGGCAGTGCCTAAGTAAACCGAGGCTATTGTACTTAAATTTGTTCAATTTTGGAAATATTGTATTTTATAGCCCAGCATACCAGTCATAACCTCGCTGGGCCCAATAATCAGGCGGCCGCGCGGTGGTGGCCTGAATGCGGGAAAGCCATTTAATGTTTTTAATTCCATATTTCACCGTAGTAACCAGGCGCAGCGGGGCGCCATGTTTCAGGGTTAAAGGCCGGCCATTCATCTGATAGGCAAGCAGGGTCTGGGGATGCAATATGCTGGCCCGGTCAAAGCCAACATAATAACCTTCATCGGCGGTGGTTAGGGCCACGTAGGGATAGGCGCGGGCGCCGGCAGGGGCAAAAACCCCGAAATGCCGGGCAAAATCCCGAAATCTCACCCCGGTCCAATGCACGACCCGGCTCCAGCCTTCGATGCATTTGAACTCGGCGATTAATTCAACCCGCGGCAAAGCCTGAATTTCCGCCAGGCTGATCAACTGGACCGGGGCCGTGGCCGGGCGGCGGGGATCGAGCATGGCCGGAGCCAGATGCAAACGCCAGGCGGCCAGATCGGGAAGCTGATCCGGCTCCCCCTCGCTCCCGGTGCGGATGGGGGTGCGAACCTGGCTCAAGGGAAAGCTGGGCGCCAGATGACGGTCGCTGAAAAACAGCCGCCGGGAAACAGCCTCATTGAAATGCAGGACATCGCGCAGGGGAGCGGGAATCTGGCCCGCCTGGGGCCGGCTCCAGAGCCATTCCCATCCGCCCCAGGCGGCAACTGCGCCCGCGGCCAGCCCCAAAAAGCCGCGCCGGGTCCGCCGGCCCATTTCACGGCTCGCTTTTGCCGGAGAATGCTCCGGCAAGCCGGGTTGCTGAGAAGGCTGGGTTTGGGCTTCAACCGCGGCCGCCGGCGTGACGGCCATGACATTGGAGGGAGATGAACCGTCGCCGGGGATCGCGAGCGGCACATCGCTCCGAGGCGCGGGCTCCTGCGGTAACCCGGCATTTTCCTGTTGGGGCGGAAAATCGCTCATGGCGCAGTTTCTTTCTCTGCCCATGCATAGCCGCTCACCATGGCCCGGAAGTTGTTCCAGCCGGCTTTGGCCACCTGCGCGACATGCACCACGAAAAATACCGCATAAATCATGGCCAGAATGAAATGTTCGGCCCGGGCAGCCTGATACCCGCCCAGCAGGCGGGTGAGCCAGGCAAGCTGCGTGGGTTTATAAATGGCCAGCCCGGTCAATACCGAAGCCGCGCCGCAAAGAATGATCGTGGAATACGCGATGCGCTGCGCGGCGTTGAATTTGGCCTGGGGCACAGGCTTTTTACTCAAGCGCAGCTCATGGAGCAGCACCCGCACGGCTTCCCGCCAGCTTTGGCGATTGGGAATCAGCTCCCGCCATTCCCCGCTGAAACCGGTAAAACACAGATAGGCGACGCCATTCAGCACAAAGGGCCACATCAGCGTGAAATGCACGGCCATGCCTTCAGCCAGACGGTAGTGCAAATGCAGATGCTGGTAAATCCAGTGGGGAAAGAAATGAAAACGATGGCCACCAAGCGTGATCGCATAGACATCGTTGGCCCAGTAGATCAATAGGCCGCTCCAGAGCATCAGGCCCAGCAAGGGGAAGTTCAGCCAGTGCATCCAGCGCAGGGCGAGGCGATGTTTGAGTTGCGGCACACGCATGCTGTCACCAGAGCCATCTTCGGCCTGGAACGAATCAAACTATAAAGAATTCAATCCGGGCAGTCAAAACCTGCGGCACAGCCGCTTTTTTTTTTTAGGCGAAACTATTTCGCAACTTCCCGGCCGAAGCCGGGGTTTGCGAACCCTGATGGAGGCTGGAAATTTATTGCCGTTCATAGGCGCGGGATCCCGCGCTTCGGCCTGCGATCTCGCATTTGTACTACAATGCGACTCGGCCGTGAACGCTGATAGCCATGAAAGCCCCGGCCCGCTTGACCGGGCAAGCCTGGCGCGGTTTTACGTTCATAATACTGAGAGAGCAGCCGCGGATGCGCTTTAACCAGTTGCAATTATGGGGGATGATTGGCTGGCTCAGCCTGGCAGCCTGGGGCCAGGCGGCAGCGCCCAACCCTCCGGCGATGGCATCGGCGAGCCGGGCCGTCTGCCTGCGCCTTTCCGCCTGCCGCGGGCCTAAGCTGCAAGGCCGGCATTTTTCCCTGCTGATATTGCCCCGAGCCGGCCTCAGCGTGGCGGCGGCACGCCGGCATTGGGGCGATTACGATAAAATCCTGCTGTTGCTCACCAATTTTGGCCAGCGGGTGGTGGCATTTCACCCTTCCCGGGTGCGGGCCCGGGTGGTGCGGCATCACCGGCCGCAAGCCTGGCTGCTTCCGGTGCAGGTTTCCATTATCAATCCCGGCCCGCAGGGCGCCGGCATCAATTTTGGGCAGGGGCCGGGGGTGATGATTCCTCCGGTGGATTCCGGGCCGGATTCGGGTACTAGTACTCCTGTACCCACCAGTCCACAGGCCCGCCAGGTCTTCGGGCAGGATCCGCTGGGTGCGGCCGACGCCCGGCTGGAAGCGGCCCGTCTGCGGCAAATGCGCGATAATCTGCGCCCCGCCTTGCATGTGCCGCTCGGCCGGGCGTGGATTCGTCCAAAAGTTATTTTGGCCGGATATCTGATCGTGCCCCGCCCCCGCCATGGCCATCTGCGCCAGGTTCAGGTCACGCTCGGGGGGATCCGTTTTCAGTTGCCGTTGCATTAGCTGATCTCCTGACGACGCACCGGCCGAGCCGCTGGTAAAGCCACGCGAAATCTCAAGCCCAGGAACCCAACTCCGCTTTGGTCCCGCCTTCAACCGATAAAATAAAATAAGGACCTGGATTTGGCCATGCCGGATCACGTACAGCTCGAACTATGGTTCACCCCGAGTTCGCCCTTGCGGCAACTCGATGCCGTGCTGCATCACTGCCCGGAGCCGGTGCGCAAACTGCGTTTTACCAATCTGCGCGTAACCCCGCTCGACTGGCAGCAGCCAAGCCTGGCCGAAAGCAGCCATCCGGAAGCCGAAGCCATCCCCTGGGATGAAGTGCTGGCCTGGCTGCAACCCTGGGATCATTCCGACTATGCCTACGAACTGACCCAGTTGTGGCCCGTCATGCAATGGCGGCAGAATCAGTGGCAGGCTGGCATGGGCCGGGTGCATTGGCTGGCCGTTGGCCCAGGCTTTGATCCCGATGATCCAGGCATGGCTGATCGCCCCAGTTTGCGGCTCGATTGGGGCGAAGAGGCCGAATTGCTGGCTGAAGGCGCCGGCTGGGATGACGCGGCGCGGCTCAATGTCGGTAAAAACGTGCGGGCGCTTACGACGCTGGCCCGGCATATGGAAAAAATTCCCGGCCTGCGCCGCCGGGTGCTGGGATTGGAGTCGGGAGGGGATCTGGTGGAGCGGGTGCGGGAACGATTTTATCTGCTGCAATAGTCCCCCGCCCTTCAACCCCAACGCCGTGCTCTTTCCAGAGTTTTCAGGCTATCTTTATACGAATGAATAATCCAGGCGGACAGGAATAATTCAGGCATGCCCCATCCAGGCTGGCTGGCGGGACTCTTTTATGCGTTTCTCGGCATGGGCTGGTTTGGCGTGCTGCTGCTGAGCGCGCTGGATTCCAGCTTTCTCATGCTGCCCTTCGCCAACGATCTGGCGGTCATTATTCTGTCTTCCCTGCATCATTTGCGGTTTCCCCTCTACGCCGCCGCCGCCGCCGCCGGCTCAACCGCGGGCTGTGCGGTGATGTATTGGCTGGGACGCAAAGGCGGCCAGGCATTTATAGAAGCCAACGTCTCGCCGCAGCGCTATCAGCGGATGCGGAAAAAAATCAGCCAGCGCGGGCCGTTCATGCTGGCCATACCGGCCCTGATTCCGCCGCCCTTTCCCTTCCGCTTCTGGGTCATTGCCGCCGGCGCGCTGGAAGTGCCGCGCAAAAAATTTCTGGCCGCGCTCGCCGGCACGCGCTTTGTCCGCTTTTTCGCCGAAGGCCTGCTGGCATTATGGGTGGGAAGCGCCATTGAGGCCTGGCTGCGCCAGCCATCGTTTATCGAGGTCATCAAAGGATTAATGGTGCTGGCGATTCTGGGCAGCATCTGGTCCATTTATGAACTGGTTCGCTCCACCCGCCGCTGGTAATTATTGGATGAGGTGGGTATGTCTATAGGGCTTGTGCCGCCTGCGAGCGGACGGCCTGGCCCCTGCG
>JAJZKY010000386.1 GCA_021803885.1 Planctomycetota bacterium | reverse complement strand
CTACAGCCACACGTGCACCGCCTGTGTGATAAATGACCAGCGTTTCTCCAGGCTGCATCTCACGCAAGTACTTTACCGCTTGCGGATTCGTTACCCCATCCCAGACCGTTTCGCCATCGCGCTGCAAATCGGCGAAGGAGTAGACATCCGGCTCAGACTTCAACAGAAATGGCATTAGGAATTTTCCTTTGCAATGCGCGTTTCGCCTGCGAAGGCACCAGCCAAAAACTGACGTGTGTTGATCATGCCGCGATCCAGAGCGCGTACCCGATCCACATATTCAGGAGGGGCAGTTCCGGGTGTGGTGGGAGCGCATGCTTCCAGCATCGCCAGCATCTTGGCCTCGGCGTCATCCAAGTAATGCAGTAAAACAGCCTCGGGAATCATTGGCAGCTTGGGCGAGCCAAACTCATGCGTGCCATGGTGACTCAAAATAATGTGCTCCACCAAAATACGCACGCGCTCCGGAAAGCCAGGCAGTGTGCTCACTTTTTCGTTGAGTAGACGCGTGCCGATGGAGATATGCCCGATCATCTGGCCCTCCAACGTGTACTCAAAGCTGGTACCCCAGGACAGCTCGTAAATCTTTCCAATGTCGTGGAGAATGGCCCCGGTTAGCAACAGGTCGCGGTGGATCAGCGGAAAGTGTTCGGCGGCAAGATTGCAGAATTTGCAAAGATCGACAACGTGTTCCAGCAAGCCCCCCACCCAGGCATGGTGCATCATCTTGGCCGCAGGCGCGGCTTGATAGCGCTGCGCAATCTCTGGATCGTCGAGAAATGCGAAGACCAAGCGCTGCAAATCAGCGTCGGTAAAGCTGGCAACAACGTTGCGCAACTCCTCCCACATCGCGGGAATGTTGCGCGTGGTTGTACGCAGAAAATCTTCCAGTTGAAAACTGCCCGGCTTGGCCTTGGCAATCTCGTTGATCTTGAGTTGTTGCTTGCCGCCAAAAGTCTCCACGCTGCCGCGCACTGCCACGATGTCGCCACTCTCAAACCTGCGTGCATGTACATCGCAGTTGTCCCAGATGCGTGCCTCCATGCGTCCGGTGCGGTCGCCCAACACCAAGGCCAGATACACGCCGCCATCTTTTTTCTCGCGGCTCTGTTTGGAGATCACCGCAAAGCAGGCTTGTACGTCCTGCCCTTGGTGCTGCGGAGCATCAGCTACAAAAAAATCCTTCATCGCGTCTCCAACGATCTATTCCGGAGCAGCTATTCTTGCGCAGGCGCTGCGCTACTGCTGGAACTCGCGGAAGACGTTCCCGAAGCAACCGCAGGTTGATGAGCTGGTCGATGCTTCTTCTCATCTTCCAATCGTGTCTTTACGCCAGGTTTTCCGACCTGCTTTTTCTTTTTCTTCTTTTTGGCTGTATCCCCGGACAAGCCCAGTGGAGCCGACTGCACCTGCTGGTTGGCTGCTTCCGTGGCGCTGGGGCCAGCGGGCT
Source organism: Planctomycetota bacterium (assembly GCA_021803885.1). Next base: position 3,906 of record JAJZKY010000386.1, on the reverse strand, counting down.
GTTGCGGTGGCAACTTGCTCTTCTTGGCATGCTTAGCGTGCTTGGGCTGATGCTGCTTGGCTATGCGCTTCTCTGCAACGGCCTCATCGCGCAAGCGTGTCTTGCCTTTTTTCGGTGGGGTGGGGACATCCTGCGTTAAATCCTGGCCTAAAGGCTGCACGTAGGGAGCTGGGGTATACGCACTTGTCTCCTGAGTCGTTTCGCTTGCAGGCGATTGCTTCACCTGCTGATCGGCAACGGTGAACAGAGGAGTACGCCCATAGCGGAAACGTTCCTGCTTCCTCTTTTTCCCTGACTTGTCTCTTGTTGTGGCGGAGGCATCACGCAATGCCATTGCTTGCAGCGCCTCAGCATGTCCACGCTTCTTCGCATCCTTTTTTTGCATTGCCAATAAAATTTTCTTGCGCCGTTTTTCGATCTGAAGCTTCTTCTTTTCCTGTTTGGACAACGGCGGCGCATACGCGCTATAGACCGGCTTGGTTTCATTGGGACTGGCACCGGTGTCCACATAGCCCGGGCGAATGTCAATGTAAGCCTGCTCGCGCAGCTTGGTCAGATATTGGCGTAATGCTGGCTGCATTTGCTGGATGTAAACAGCCTGCTCGATCTGTGGCTCTACCTGATCGTAGGAGGGAATGCCGCCGGGGATATGCTGTGTGACTTTGAGAATCACGTATCCCTGTCGCGTGCGAATCGGTTGCGTAAAGCCGCCCACGGGCAGGGTAAAGGTCTGGTCTTCCAGAACTTTGGCCAGCGCTCCGCGATGAAACACCCCCAACTCACCGCCCTGCTGTGCCGTGGGACCGCCGGAGACTTGCTTGGCCAGTGTGGAGAAGTCTGCGCCACTCTTCAACTGCTTCTCCACCGCGTTTGCTTGTGTGGATGCAGCCGCGATTTGCGCATCGGTCGCATCTTCTGGTGTGGGGATCAAAATTTCACTCAGTGTGACGGATTCTTGCTGGGCAAAACTTTGCTTGTGTTGCTCGTAATACTGATGAAACAATTTTTGTGAAGGCAGCAGTTTGCTGCTCACCTCATCGCGGATCACCTGCTGCTGAATGATGCTGTCCCGGATATTGGCCTTGAAGTCCTCGTACGATGTGCCCTGCTGCTCGACGGCCCGTTGCAGATCGTCCATGGAATCCAAATGATTCTGCTTGCGAATGTCATCGAGGCTCTTAATCAGCTCATCGTCGCCGGTGATGCCCAGTTCCTTGCCCTTCGAGAGCAGCAATTCTTTGTCGATTTGATCGCGCAACAGATTCTTTTGCCGCTTCTCTAATTCGCTGGCGGAAAGATTTTGTCGATTGGCATCCTGATCCAATTGCTGTTGGGCACGCAAAAGATCCGTATTGGTAATCACGCGGTCATTGATGCGCGCAATGATTTCTTCCACTGGCGTGCCATACAGCTTGGTCGGGGATACGGAGGCGCTGGCGTCCGCTGTGTTCGCCGTATCTGCGGCCCAAGCGTAGGAGGAAAAGCAAATGGCCGCAATGGCCAGTGGCTGCGTTGCGCGAAAAATCCATCGATGCATCATCATTCGTATTCGGCCCAAATCCATTGCGGTCCGTTACGTTTGGCGGCAGACAGGGTGTTGCGTTGCCAACCGCAAGCGCATCCTGAATGCACGCGCACATCCGCATGCAGACCAATATCTTTGTTCTTCATTCTACTCACATTTTGCAGCTCTGTTTTCTTGCAAAGGCATCCTGGAGACGAAACAAAAAGATTTTCCTGTGCAAAGCCTGCGCTAAGGATTGTCCTCTACGGCGGTGCTACACTGTGGATGCAGTGCAGACCACCTCTGCGCGGACTTTGCCAGCGCAGGCATTTGCAGCGCTGCGCCGAGGATTGTCTCTTCTATGAATCCGCGCTCCAACCGCTCCATTCTCTATCTTGTTGCGTTCCTAACAGCCTGCGGACTGCTCGGCTCCCTGGTCAGCCGCCATGCCGGCGCGCAGCAATCGGGCGCAGATGCTTCCACCCTGCACGACAGCCTGCAGCAATTTACAGACGTCTACAGCATTGTGGAACAAAACTACGCGGAGCCGCTCGACACCAAGCGCGCGGACACAGCCATTTATGACGGCGCAATCCCCGACATGCTGCACGTGCTCGACCCACACTCAAATTTCTTTGATCCCAAGGCCTTTGCGCAGATGCGCGAGGATGAGCACGGCAAGTACTACGGTGTGGGCATGCAGATTATGCAGCAAGGGGATAAGGTTGTCGTCGTCGCTCCCTTTGAAGGCACGCCATCGTATAAGGCAGGCATTCGCCCCGGCGATGTGATCTTGGACATCAATGGAAAGTCCGCCGCCAAGATGAACAGCTCTGACGTGGCCAATAAATTGAAAGGCCCCAAGGGTACGCCGGTCGAAGTCACCATGGGACGCGAAGGCGCACCGAAACCACTGGAGTTTCACCTGATCCGCGATGAGATTCCGCGCAATAGCGTGGACTTGGCCTTTTTTATTCATCCCGGCATTGGCTACATCCACATCACCAACTTTCAGGAGACCACTGGGCGCGAAGTTGCCGACGCACTGCAAAAGCTAAGCCCAATGCAAGGCTTGATTCTGGATCTACGCGGCAACCCAGGCGGCCTGCTCAGTGAGGCGGTCTCTGTTGCCGGAGACTTTTTACAAAAGGGCCAGATCATCGTGTCGCAAAAAGGCCGCGCCTTCCCCGATCAGGTCTATCGCGCGCAGCACAATAATCACTACGGAAGCTTCCCCATCGTTGTGCTTGTGAATCGCGGCACAGCTTCTGCTGCCGAGATCGTCTCCGGCGCGCTGCAAGACCATGACCGCGCACTCATCGCGGGCGAAACCACCTTCGGCAAGGGGCTGGTGCAGACCGTCTATCCACTCTCGGAAAACACGGGGCTTGCACTTACCACCTATCACTACTACACACCCAGCGGTCGCCTGATCCAGCGCAACTACAACGGGGTGTCTCTCTATGACTACTACTACAACCACGCAGGCGCGCCGAAGACTGACGCCAACCGCGAAGTGAAGCTGACCGACTCTGGCCGTACCGTTTACGGTGGCGGCGGCATTACGCCCGACATAAAAATCGACACGCCCAAGCCCACGCCTTTGCAGGATGCACTGTTGCAACACATGGCCTTCTTCAACTTTGCCAAGTCGTATCTGGCTAATCGCACCATTCCACGCGACTTCCAAGTGAATGATGCCGTGTTGAAAAGCTTTGAACTCTATCTGACTCAGGAAAAAATTCCATATACGGATGCGGAGATTGCCGCCGTCCGCGATTGGGTCAATATGAGCATTCTGAGCGAGTTGTTTACCTCGCAATTTGGACAGGAAGAGGGCCTGAAGGTGCGCGCAGAGTGGGATCCAATGATTAACAAGGCGATTGCCATTCTGCCGCAGGCCTTGGCGCTGGAGAACGCAGCCAAGAAGACGCTGGCGCTAAAAACCAGCCCGCAGTCGCCGACTCCTGGTGCCGCACAGTAGAAAAAGCCGCTGCCGGGCAGCGAGCTTGTCCAGGTTGCCCTTGGTATCTCATCGGCAACCTGTCCGACAACAGAAAAAACAGATAAAATTCGAACAGTTCTCCCAATCACCAGGTGCCCGGCGCACATGTAGGATGGTTGCATTCTGACTGCCACAACTTCCAGCCCCGCCATCCTTGAGTCGGCCAGTGCTCCCTCCAGCACAGCCCCATTGTCCGCCAACACGCTCGCTTGGCTGCATCTGCCTGCAGTGCGCATTGTGCTGCTCACACTGATCTCGTTGTTTGTCCTTGGTTATCACCCCTTCACCGACGACGCAGCCATTTATGTCGCAGGCGTGGAGAAGACCGTTCACCCCGCGCTCTTTACCCAACACACGGAATATATTCTCCCGCACCTGCAGCACTCGCTGTTTTCTT
>JAJZKY010000385.1 GCA_021803885.1 Planctomycetota bacterium | reverse complement strand
TGGTGTGGCGACCCTGCTGGGCAAAACGATGCTCGAGCCGATCAAGGCCCTGACCGTGGCCCTGGTGGCGCTGTGGATCGACTGGCGTTTGTTCCTGGGAACCATTCTGGTGCTGCCGGTGATCGGCCTGATTATCCGCAAATTCGCCCGCGGCATGCGCCGGGCCAGCCGCCGGGGCCTCGAACAATGGTCCGACATGCTGGGCATCATCAGCGAAACACTCTCCGGCCTGCGCATCGTAAAAGCGTATGGCGGGGAAGGCTACGAACGGCGGCGTTTTGCCCGCGTCAACCGGCGGATCTTTGAACAGATCGCCCGCTTGAACCACTACACGGCGCTTTCGCGCCCCACCGTGGAAACCATCGCGGTGATTCTGGGCAGCATTCCCATGCTGGTGGCGGCCCAATTTGTCTTCCGGGGCTCTATCGGCCGCGATTCGTTTTTTCTTCTGCTGGTTTGTTTCGCCGCCATTTTCGAACCCCTGCGAAAACTCGCGGATGTGAATTCCAAACTGCAACAGTCCAATGCCGCCGCCACACGCATCTTTGAAATCATGGACCTGGATCCCGAGCCGAATCACTCCCACGCCCTGCCCCGGCTGGCCCGCCACAACCACTCCATCGAGTTTGATTCCGTATGCTTCATCTATCCCGGCCACCGGCAACAGGTTCTTACCGACATCAGCTTCCGGGTCCGGCGCGGACAAGTGGCGGCGGTGGTGGGCGGAAACGGTTCCGGCAAAACCACGTTGCTTTCGCTTCTGCCGCGGCTTTACACGCCCAGCGGCGGCCGCGTCCTGATCGACTCCGTGGACATCGCCACCGTGTCGGTGGCGTCGCTGCGCCGGCAGATCGGCCTGGTGACCCAGGACACCATCCTGTTCGCCGACACCATCTACAACAACATCGCCTATGGCCGCCGCCACGCGCCGCGCCGGCTGGTGCTGGAAGCCTCCCGCCGCAGTTACGCCGATGAATTCATCGCCGCCTTGCCCGCCGGCTACGAGACCCTGGTCGGTCCGTCCGGTCTGCGTCTATCCGGCGGCCAGCGCCAGCGCATCGCCATTGCCCGCGCCATCCTGCGCGATCCGGCCATCCTCATTCTCGACGAAGCCATGAGCCAGATCGACTCGGAGAGCGAATTCAAAATCGCCCTGGCCCTCAAGGAGTTCATGCGCGATCGCACCACCTTGGTTGTCGCCCATCGCCTGGGAACCATTATCGCGGCCGATCTGATTATCTGCCTGGACGCGGGGCGAATCGTCGCCGCCGGCTCCCACGTCGATTTGCTTTCTTCCTGCGATATCTATCGCCGGTTGTATGAAAAACAGTTCCGCGACGCGGAGACCGATTCCGCCGCGGCGACAACAACTGAGTACACTCGCTAATATATTACAATATAACAATATATTGTGATGCGTCCCCGTCTCCCCGGCTCTCGCGGGGATGGCCGGCGCCTGGCGCCCACTCGCCGGGATTGGCAACTACGGTGCAATATCATTAAAAATAACAAAAATTCGATTTTCGCATATAGGACAAACGCTTGTAACATGCCGTTTTATGAAGAGTTACAACAAACTTGTTGCCCCATCAGCCTTAATGCAAATTTAACACTTGTCTAACGTTATCAACATTGCCCTGGTTTATCCTGGAAGGCGTTGGATGAGCCTGGGCGTGCCGATGGAAGGCGCGCAACGCCCATCCGGGTACAAGGAGATGGCAATGGCAGCGGCAGCGGTAAGCAACGAGTTACACGCCCGGGAAGTGGCGGAGGCCTTGAACGAAGTGAAGTTCACCGGCTTCCACCTGCGGGCCATTATCACCGCCGGCATGGGGTTCTTCACTTCGGCTTATGACCTGACGGTCATCGGCACCGCGGTGGTGCTGGCCAATATGGAATGGCACGCCTCGCCGCTGATGATCGGCCTGGTCACCTCCATCTCCCTGGCCGCCACCGTTCTGGGCGCGTTTGTTTTCGGAACCATCGCTGATCGCATCGGCCGCAAGAGCGTCTACGGGATCGAAGCGGTTCTGATGACCATCGGCGCCGTGGGCAGCGCGTTCGCCGCGGGACCGATCTCCATGATTGTATGGCGCGCCATCATGGGCTTCGGGATCGGCGGCGATTATCCGCTTTCCGCCGTTATCATGAGCGAATACGCCAATCGCGAAAACCGCGGCAAAATGGTCGGGATGGTCTTCTCGTGCCAGGCGCTGGGCTTTCTGGCCGGGCCGGTGGTGCTGTTGACCATGCTCGCCGCCGGCGTCAGCCACGATCTTTGCTGGCGGATCGCCCTGGGGCTTGGCGCGATTCCCGCCGCCGCGGTGATCCTGCTGCGTCGCACCATGCCGGAATCTCCGCGCTGGCTGGCCCGGGCTAAAGGACATGGCGCCAAGGCCGCCAAGGACCTGGCCTGGTATTCGGAAGGTACGGTGATGGCCGCCGGAGCCGATCGTAAAATCCGCGAGCCGCTGAGTAAGTACGTTCTGGCCTTGATCGGCACCGCGGGCGCGTGGTTTGTGCTCGATTACGCCTATTACGGCAATACCATCTGCATGCCCCTGCTTCTGAACCACCTGATTCCCGCCCACACCCACAATGCGATGTTGATCAGTACGGCATGGAACGTGATTATCTTCGGTCTCTTCGCGGTACCCGGTTATGTCTGCGCCTTTATGTTCTGCGACAAGCTCGGGCGCAAGTTTGTCCAGATGCTGGGCTTCGCCATGATGGGGCTTTTGTTTCTGCTCATGGGTGTTGTGCCGGGGCTTTCCAGCGCTGTGGCGCCTTTTTTGATTCTCTTTGGCCTGAGCTATTTCTTCATTGAATTCGGGCCGAACGTGACCACGTTTATCCTGGCCGCCGAATTATTCCCAGTGAACCGGCGCGCCACCGGTCATGGCATTTCGGCCGGTGTCGCCAAAGCGGGCGCGTTTCTCGGCGTGTTCCTGTTCCCGATTATCCAGAACTCGCTGGGCACCAACGGCATACTGGTTTTCTCCGGCGGTATGGCGGTTGCCGGTCTTATACTGACCGCCGTCTGCATCAAGGAGCCGGCCGGCAAGTCGCTGGAAGAGGCCGGCCGGGAATCCGGCTGGGAACCGATGAATCGCAAGCTTCCGTTGGGTGGTATGCCCGTCGGCGCCGGCGTGTAAACAACGAGCCTCCGGGCTTTGCTTCATTGGGCAAAATGCGTGGCTGGAAATTCGACCGGAGTCTGGATAGCGACATCGTGATGGGAAAAATCGCCGGGATTGCGCGTAAGCAAGGCATGGGCGCCGGCCCGGAGAGCGCTGAAGTACTCGATGGCATCCTCAAAATCAGCGATGTCCGAATCGATGGCTTGGTTGGTAATTTGGACATCAAGCGGCACCAAACTGAAGATATCGCGCAGGATGCCGATGGTCTTGCGAGCTGTGGGACGGCTTTTTGCGCGGCGCAACAAGTATAAAAGGTTCGGCAAACTCAACGTCGATGCGAACCCGGTGACTTGTCCGGTCTCGGCGAGAGTCCATATTCGCGCCGAATCGGCGTAAAAGGGTTCACGCCGCGCCAGCACGTCCAGCAGAATATTGGTGTCAACGAATACATTCACTCGGAAATCCCATATTGATCCATAAGAGATGCGGTGCGCAGTTCCTTGTAGTCTTTGTGTCGGGGATGCAAGAAGAAAAATCAAAATTATATTTGATTTGGTTTGCAAATCGATTAAGATAATCAGCAGTGTCTGTTTAGATAATCAACTTTTCGGCGATGGGCAACAGCTTGGGGGCCGAGGCGGCGAGCGAAAAGCCCGCCCAAACAAGGCTGTAGCGGTGTTCGGTAGTTCGTCGTGGCGGGAACTTTGTCGCGCGCGGCGCGAAGCAGTACCACGGCCACTTCCAGGCATGGAGAGAGGCAATTCCATGCGCCGTCCGCCGTCATCTGTCAGGTGAAGAAAATCATGCGCCGGGGTCTTGTCGTTCGCCGGCGCGGGAGTCAGAACCTTTTGGGAGGAAATCAGCCATGTTGAACCGTTTGAATCGTTTGAACCGTCCCGACACGATCGCAAAATTGCTTTCCCACAAGTACCGTCGTTCCGGCCGCTCAAAGCGGCGGTTGGCGATTTTGAGCCTGGCCGTCTCTTTCGCCGCCGCCCATGTCGCGGTAGCGAACATGGTGGAAGTTATCGGAACTTCCGGAACCAACGGCACGCCGAGTAATCCCAATGGTGGTCCCGGCGGCAACGCCACTGCCAACGCCTCCGGCAACACCGATACGAGCAATACCGCCATCGCCATCGGCGGTGCCGGAGGGTATGGACTGGGTGCCGGCGCTACCGGCGGCAACGGCGGTGTTGCCACCGCCTCCGCATCAGGCATTTCCACCAACGGTAGTGATTTGTTCGTGACGGTACAGCAAACCGGCGGTAATGGCGGATATGGCAAAAGTATAGCCAACGGCGGCAAGGGCGCTGATTCCATCTTGGCAACCACCATCGGCGGAACTGACAACGCCATCACGGGCGCCACCACCGGAAAGCTTACCCTTACCCAGAACGCCACTGGCGGTAATAGCGGCGGCACCAATAGAGGCGGCAATGCCGGTACGGCCGGCAACGCCTCTTCCATCATGGACCTAACCTTTTCCGGAACCGGTGCGCCAAGCTACCTGATCGGCAATTCCAACGCTTATGCCGGCAGCGGCGGCTACAGCCGTAGCCCCGGCAACGAAGCAGCCAACTTCGGCCAGGCCGGAACCGCCAATACTCAAATCAATCTCACCAATGTGGGCAATGTCAGCGCCACCGCCACCGCCAACAACAGAAACCAGTATGGCAGCAACATTAATTTTTACGGTTCTACCGGCGACCATGCCGGCAATGGCAATACCGCCACCGCAACCGCCGGGGGAATCTCGACCGGCACAGGTTCCGCCGGCGGCTACAGCCGTGTGACGGCCAACGCCACAGGCTCTTCCGGTGGCCGTGGTCTTACTAATGGCTTCTATGGCCCCTCTTCCTTCGGCAATGGCGGGGCCGGCGGCAATGCCACCGCCCAAGCCTTCGGCTCTAATGCCTCATCCAACTCCGTTACTGTCACCGCCAGCGCGATCGGCGGCGCCGGCGGGGGGGGCTGGGGGGCCGCTATTAGCGGTAATGGTGGAATCGCCACGGCTTCCGCCTCCGGCATGTCCACTGGCGGCGGGCCGGTGAACGTTACCGCCAATGCGACCGGCGGTTCGGGTGGATACGGAGGTTACGGCGCTGTGGGCGGCAACGGCGCTAATTCCATCATGACGAATGCCGTCTTCGGCGCCACCACCGGAAAGCTTACCCTTACCCAGAACGCCACCGGCGGTAATAGCGGAGGCACCCATGGCGGCGGC
>JAJZKY010000384.1 GCA_021803885.1 Planctomycetota bacterium | reverse complement strand
CGGCAACCGTAATGGCCTTGCGCCCGGCTCCGCTTCGGCGAATCCGTCCCGCCACCAGCGCCTCGCCCGCGCGAATCTCACGCATGCCTTTGAGAATCGCTTTGCGCGAGAGACCGCTCGCCCGGTGCACCAGCGAGACCCCGCCGTAGCCCAGGCTCATCGCCTCATTCGCCACCGTCAGGCGGCGCGTGCGTTCGTCCAAGTGTGGCCAGACCGAACGCAGCCTCCGCTTCAACTCGAAAAGCGCAGCCTCCATGCTCAGGAGCCATAGCATATGCCCTCATCGACTTGGCACCTTTCCTTATTTACGGATCCTAAGGCGCGGGGGTGTCCATCCCATTGCTTATAGAGGCATTGTGTACAATGAAGGCAATCATAATTAGTCGTGAGCAAGATGGAGACAGAAGACGGAGAATTCAGGCGAGTATTCCTGATTTACTTGATTGGAGTTTTCTGGACGCATCCGACGGACATCGACCGGGCACCCTGGATGTGCGTTACGCAAAATTGATTCCAAGAGCGTTCTGGGGCAATGAGAAAATTAAGCCAGGAGCGTTCGGCTGTTTCGTATCTCACTATAGAGCTTGGCTGGAATGTTTGCGCGTCAATTCTCCTGTGTTAATACTCGAAGACGATGTTTGTTTCAGTCGAGGCCACTTTTTAAATATTGATGCTGTGAATAGCCATGCCTGGGACATTGTCCTAGTAAACAGAGCGACGGTTGCATGGAATTTTTTGAATCAGGAATACAAAGCGACTCGGCTTATTCCGTTTGTGTCATTGCGGCGTCGGCTCGCATTGAGGGCGAGTCGTGTCTCTATGGAAAGGAACATCGGAGATGCTAGGATTGTGACGTCGCTACGAGAAATCGTCAAAAGCCTTGTTGAGTCGTCAGTTACTCCGGATTCTCACGACACACCAGGAGCATGTGGATATATTTTGACGCCGGAAGGGGCAAAAAAAACACTTGCGCTCGCAGATAGTCTTGGTGTTGTCGTTGGAGTTGACTGGTTCATGCTTGGAAGCGCGATGTCGGGTACCACTCTTTCTGGTAAGTGGGACCTTCCGGGGAAAGTCGCAAGATATTTTAGGAATACAGAGCCGGTAAACGTTGGAGTGTCGGGTGCGTGGATGGTTGAGTCAATCGATGCTGATGTGGGTGGCTCCGTCATAAATCATGCACAGCTATTTTCCATCGAGGAATACGCGGCCAAAATTGGACTTTTCCAGAAAGTTAAAAATGACTGAGGAGAATGATCAGCTAGTGTCCTGTCCCGCTGATTCGTGAGGTAAGTCTTTCCAGCTTCTCCAGGATGGATTCGGCTGAGGCGGTCCACACGAAGGACTGACAGTGCTTGTTGTACTGAGCGATAAAATGATCGATCTTGTCAACAAGATCTTTGACGCTGCCGAAGGAGCTGCGGAGAATGGCCGCCCGTTGTGGCAGGGGATTTTAAAACCGCCTCAAACACAAAAAATCAGACACTCCCGCACTCGCAGACGAAAGGGCGAGCAACAAAAAACACAATTGTCAACCTACCGGCGCGCCACTCCTCGACCCTACCTGCAAGAGGCTGGGGGCGCGACTCCCCCGGCCTACTCACCACCTCAAAACTTCACGGCAGGCACAACATACACGCCATGCTTCGCGGCGAGATGCTCTTTTTCGGCATCGCGTCCAATATCACGTTCAAACCACGAAGACGCTTCCGATAGGGAAGCATCCTGACTAATTTGCACACTCTCTCTTCCATATCCGCGCGCACCTCTCGTGCCACAGCTTCACCATATCGCGTTCGTTCGGCAGCCAAAAAACTCTCATATAGGCACGCAAGGCCATCCACCGCCCTCTGATATTCAGAAACTCTCTCAAATCCCCCACCACTCTCAACCCGGAACGCCAGCAACTCCACGACATCATTCTCAACATCCCTGTTGAGCAATCGCCGCATGTTATTTCTAACGATACGACAATGCACGAGCCGCTGCTCATTCGCCTTCGCTCTACTCACCCCCCCGAGGCCGACGTCGTATTTCACAAGAATCTCTCTGAGACTACTTATGTTTCCGATCTCCAGGAGACGTGACCAAAGCTCGTAATCCTCCGCATATCGGTAATCGTCTGAATATCCCCCCACGCCCACAACAGATCTTCGTCTGTATACGACTGCACTATGCGCCACCGGCGTCTTGAACAATGACTGCCACCTGGCTCCCACCGCGGAAACAGGATACCTCCAAACGTCCCCTGATGGACTCCCGTTTCTCATAATCTGCAACGCCGCACCAACAGCCACCAAGCTTGGATCTCTAGACAACGTAGCACACTGTAATTCAAGACGCGTCGGCATCGATTCATCGTCAGCGTCTTGACGTGCAATTAAATCGCCACGAGCGATCTCAACCCCCAAATTGAGAGCGGCAACAAGACCACCATTTTGTTGCAAATCTATGACCCGTATTCGCGGATCACAAAATCTTTTTACGATCTCAAGACTTCCGTCCTGCGAACCGTCGTTAATTACGAGGAGCTCAAATTCCCGGAAAGTCTGACGCAATATGCTCTGTATTGCGCGCTCAACCGTCTCCTGTGCGTTGTAAACCGGCAACAACACCGAAAGCATAGGCCTAGCCTTGTTCACAACAGCTCTCATTCACGATGTTTTACCCCGAGCCAAAAAATTACCACTCCGGAACATGTCAATCACTCTGAGACACCCGGTTAAGGGAAATTACAGTGCAAGACTCTGCGTTTCCGGGTGAGGTGGTCTGCTTCGGCGGGTTGATCCACGCTGGCGGGCGGTTGCGGCAGGCAGCCCTTGAAGCGCAGCGGATTGGCCTCGTAGGCCTGTTGCAGAACCTGGGCACGCTGGACGCGCAGGGCCTCGGCGGCGCCATAGTGGACGGCGTGCGGGGTCATCAGGCCTATGCCGCTGTGGCGGTGCTCCTGGTTGTACCAGTGGAAGAAACGCTGACAGTGAGCGCGTGCGCCCTCGAGCGAGCCGAAGCGCTCGGGGAAGTCGGGGCGGTACTTCAGGGTCTTGAACTGCGACTCCGAGTACGGGTTGTCATCCGAGACATGTGGACGGCTGTGTGTGCGGGCGACATCTAGATCGGTCAGCAGCTGTGCGACGGTTTTGGAGCGCATGCTCGTACCCCGATCGGCGTGCAGAGTGAGGGTGCCCGGGGCGATCTGCTGCTTGGCGATCGTTTCGGCGATGAGCTGTTCGGCGAGCTCGGCGGATTCGCGCAGCGCGACCATCCAGCCGACCACATAGCGGCTGAAGATGTCGAGGATCACGTACAAGCGGTACACGCTCCAGCGTACCGGGCCCTTGAGCTTCGAGATATCCCACGACCAGACTTCATTGGCACGGGTCGCCAGGAGTTCTGGCTTCACGTACACCGGGTGGACCCGCTGACAACGCCGCTCCAGGCTCTGGCCCTCAGCGGCAGGCAGCCGACACAGGGTGCGCACCGAGGCCAGGTACTGTCCCTCGTCGAGGAGCGTGGCGTAGATCGCCGGCGGGGCCATGTCGGCGAATCGTTCGCTGTTGAGCACAGCGAGTACCCGCTGGCGCTCAGCCTGGCTGAGAGCCAGCGGTGGTCGAGGCCGCGAGGCGCCGGTACGCACGACAATGCGCCTGCGCCGTCGACGTGTCCGATAGATCGATGCGCGCGGTACGCCGAGGGCCTGGCACGCCACCGAGACGGCCAGACCCGAGCGCAGCGAATCGAACGCCTCGATCACTTGTCGTCCGTCGAATCCGCCATCGGGATCCCGAGCAAGGCGGCAACTTTTTTTTTGAAATCAATAATCAGCCGCGCCTGGGCGAGCTCCCGTTCCAGGCGCGCCCTCTCGCGCTCAAGCTGCGCGATGCGCTCGCGCTCAGGGCGGGCCGGGTCGGGCTTGCGGCCGCGCCGCTGCGGGGCCAACGCCCCCTCGGCCGCCTGGTCGCGCTGTTTGCGCCAGCTCGAAAGCATCGAGGAATACAGGCGCTCTCGACGCATGAACGCCCCGAGCTCGCCGGGCTTTTTGCACCCCTCCGCCTCGGCCAGAAGCCGCCGCTTCTCGCTCGCTGAGAATCGTCGCCGCTTGGCCGTGGCCACCACCTCCGGATCCGCAGCGCCCCCGGCGTGGGCCGCCCCCTCACTCGTCCTTCGGGCTCCTTGCGGGGCAGCCCACGCTCCAGGACTCGCCTGTGTACTGATCACGGATCTATCCCACTGTCGGTCATGACTGCATCTGCCTGTAGTTTAAATTGCCCCAGGCAGGTGTCTCAGCTCACATTGGCACAGGGGGCTCTTGAACTCATTCACACGCAATCTAATGTCGGACCATTGAACAAACTGATGCCCCAGAATTGCTTGCCGAATCTTCAGGGGGTCGATATCATTTTTTGAGCACTTTATCTTGACTCTAAGCGATTAGGTACACGCCCTTCGTATATCACTTTTCGCGACTCTCCATGACCGCAACCTTGAACCCATCTCACTTATCACAAATCCCGCGTACCCTGGAGCTTTAATGTTTCGCCTGCGCAGAAATTCAAAGCAAAACTCGTACGCTGTACGCGCAATCAGCGCTGTCTATCCTCATCTTTCCCGTGACAAAATTGTAGATTCCGTTGCGTATGGAACATTCGTCAGCCTAAAACACAGAATTCTCTATACTGAAACGCCAAAAGCCGCGTGCACCACAATTAAACACATTCTCCGAGATCTAAGCCAGGCGCCACCACTCAAATATGAGATCGGGCCTCTTCACGAATCTCGACGCGACATGTTCATTCATGTCCGCGCCAACGTACCACTGCCGTCGCTTGTCGACCTCAACAACGACACACAAGAACAAGTGCTCAGAGATTCCGCGTTTTTTCGGTTTTGCATTGTTCGAAATCCTTATTCACGAGTGATCTCCGCGTGGAGAAATAAAGTCATACAGTGCGAACCGGGGTATGAGCTGCTGTACGAACGTCTCACAGGGACTCCCCCACCTCTCGAAGGAAAGCCGACCCCGTCGTTCAGCACGTTTCTTCGATTTCTTCAAACTGAGCAAGACCTTGACGCCTGCAATCCGCATTGGCAACGACAGGCCGCGCACGTACTTTTTTCGGCTATTCGCTATACCCATATCGGAAAACTTGAAAATCTACCAGAAACGCTTTCAAAACTTCAATCACATCTCGGAACCTCCGTATCGCTGACTCTTCCCAACAAAAACCGCTCAGCTAGCGACGTTCGCTATAGCTGTCTCACGCAATCAACAGCCGAACTCATCTACCACATGTACAAAGATGACTTCACGACCTTTCAATACTCAGCCGACTCATGGCACGCATATGCGTTAGCGAATGAAAAAATTCCAGCCACC
>JAJZKY010000383.1 GCA_021803885.1 Planctomycetota bacterium | reverse complement strand
CCTGAATCTAGCAACAGCTGTGGTTACTCTCCCGGTCATTATATTTACAGGTATCTACGGATTTATGCGTGGTCCGCGCATGACTGCAAAGTCTCCCTCGGCCATAAATGGTGGAGAAGCATATGAACAGGCCCTATAGTAAGCAGAAGATACTTTTCATTACCTCAATGCCGGCCTCTCATACGAACGCTATTGGAATCCAGACTCTCCACTACGCAGACGCGCTCGCGGCGGAATGGCATCACTGTTACTGGGACTATGGGATGGGAATGAGCGAAGTTCAAAATTCCTATTGTTTGAATAGTGCGATTCCTCGTTTATGGCCATTTGCTGCAGGACGCGGGTTTTTATTTCGCCAGGTTGAGCGCTTTCGGATTGGCTGGTGGCGTGGTGATCGACTTATCCAATCGCGCAAGCATCGCCTTCGGGCATTGTTCAAAGAGACCGGGTTTGCCCATGTGGCCCCTCTTGGTAATGCGGAGGCGACAAGATGTCGTGAGATATTGGAAGTGCTTGATTGCCCATTTGTCATGCACCTGTGGGACCTTCTCGATTCACCTCTGAATGCCGATTATGCATGGCTTCTTTTGCGCGCGGAACATGTCTTTTGCCTTTCTGAAACCATGATCAGGGATATTGGGGCGGTGGCAAAATGCGAAGCAAGTATTCTAGCGTTCGTCCGTCCTCAGTCACGTTATCTTGCGGAATATAGCGGGTCTGACACAGTTGTCATCGGCTTAGTTGGATTCTTGACCTCTTATCAAGATGGCTTACATCTTCTAAGCACGGCTGTTGAGAGATTACGCAAGAGTGGCGTGAAAGTTCGCATCAGGTATATTGGCCTGCCTGGTCAACTTAGATATATTCCAGAACACCTAATTGGACTTACGGAGTATTTGGGGTTTGCGGATGACGACCAGCGAGACAAGGCATTGGCGGGCTGCAGCTTCGGATATCTTCCTGGACCGCTTTTGCCCCCAGAGCAGGATTTGAGAAGCCGGTATTCGATACCTTCGCGTTCCGCGGACTACATGGCGGTCGGGTTGCCCGTGGTAGCCGCGGCAAATGCTTTCTCCGCGACAAGTCGCTTTTTGGCGCCCATTCGAAACAACGGTTTCTTTCAGGTGAGCGAGCCTAGTGATTTCTGCGTCATTACAGAACGGCTCAGAGAGGAATCAATGTGGAAAGAATCGTCGCAGGGATGCCGCTCGTTCTTTGAATTGCATTTCAATAAGCAATTTGCATTAACCGAGCTGCGTTCCATAGCTCAGCGCTTCCTTTAGACTCTTCATGATTATTTCTCTACATTCAAGGTTCGGTGGCGCCAAGGAAGAGCGGAATGGAGCTTGACGAATTACTTCTGGAGACAAGAGAGAATGGCATCATCGATTGATCGTATTGTTGACAATCCTTCTAGTACGGCAGTATGCACGCTTTTCGAGGGAGATTATCATCTTGGGCTCGCCGCCTTTGTGAATTCTCTGGTGCATGCTGGATATGCTGGAACTGTGTGGGCTGGATACCGAGGAGATTTGCCGCCATGGATTGATCAACTGAAGCGCCAGCAAAACCCGGATGGATACTTGGTTACGGATCAAGTCCGGATTATCTTTCTTCCGATCCAGACATCGCTGCACTTTGCCAACTACAAGGCGCAATTCATGATTGATCTGCTCGGGTCATATGCCTGCGGGTGCAAGTATCTCTGGTACTTTGATCCGGATATCTTTCTTCGCTGTAGTTGGAGTCACTTTGAGAAATGGCAGTGTTACGGCATCGCATTGTGTGAGGAAATTGTCAATTATCAACTTGCTGAGACCAGCCCACTTCGCCTTCAGTGGGTGGAAGCCGGAGGAAAGATGGGACTTGGTAAGCCCCGTCTGCTGAACCGTTATTTTAACAGCGGATTAGTGGGAGCCTCGCCAGCGCACGAAGAACTCCTCCAGCTATGGAAGAAGATTATTGAATATGCCGGAACGCTGGGGTACGATCTTGCAGCTCTCCAGCCTGGGAGCCGCGAGATGCCGTTCTACGGGATCGACCAGGACGCATTGAATATGGCAGCTATGTATACGGAACTTCCGCTCACCACGATGGGGCCTGAAGCAATGGGATTTGTACCTTCCGGTTTTACTATGTACCACGCTGTCGGGGAAAAGCCTTGGAGGGGTTCGTTGCTGTTGAGGGCGCTGGGAGGGGTGCCACCTTCCGATGCGACAAAATTCTTCTTTACCCAAGTCTTATCGCCGATCCGACCGTATTCCCCGATTTCTCTGGGTGTGAAACGTTTTACATGTTGGATTGCCGCACTGATAGGGCGCTTCTATAGAAGGCAGTGAACGTGGAGTTAGCATTTTGCCAGCTTGGCTGGAAGATTGAGTGCAGAGGCAAGAAGAGCACCGAGATTGGTGTTGATTGCGCATTCGGTAAGCGGCTAAAGAATGCGATTGAGATCGAGTGACGGCGGGGAATGACCGGCGATGGAAGGATGAGAGAAAAGCCATGAGTACTTCGGAGGCGCGACGGGAACACTCTGTACATCATATTGCAGCAAGTTCTGAGCAGAATCCGTATCATCGCCCATCCTTCTCTAAAGGGAATCGGATTGCGCGGCTGGCATGGCGCGTGGCGTATCTGCTGCTATACCGCACATCGCCGAAGCCCGCCCATATGTGGCGCTCAATGCTGTTGCGTCTCTTTGGCGCGAAGATCGGCAAAGGTTGTCACTTCTATCCCGGAGGGAGGGTTTGGGCGCCCTGGAACTTGACCTGTGAGGACTACTGCACGCTGGCCGATGGCGCTGAGATTTATAACCCGTCCCCGGTCTATTTGGCAACTCATTGTATTCTTTCGCAGCAGGCATATCTCTGCGGAGCGACACATGACTACAACCACCCCGATTTTCCAATGATCTCCTATGCAATGAGACTGGGTGCTTATTCATGGATCTGCGCTCGCGCATTGGTTGCGCCGGGTGTGAACGTGGGCGAAGGATCGGTGCTGGCATTAGGATCGGTGGCAAACCGCGACCTGGAACCATGGACGGTATATAGCGGCGTGCCTGCAGTGAAGGTGAAGATGCGGGAAAGGACAGTCAGGTCGGATGCGTAACTGGTGCCCGAGCGCATAAGCCGCAATGATTTATGCAGGCGCTTCGTCCGTTACAGGATGCGATTTATTTGGTGGCTTCCAGAAGATCAATTGACCGCCAAGTGGCTCTGATAGTCTTACCAGCTTACGCGCAGCAATGCCAGAGCCTGCCGCGGCAAATCAAGCGTGATCTGTAGCTGCCCATTCTCAACCGCCGTCCATCGCGGCGAACCCATCAGTTGCAATTGGCCTGCCGCCTGAAGACGGGCGTACTGTGCCGGCGTTGGTTGTTGCGGTGAGCCCATTTGTTTCCAGACCGTATACGCATTGCTATGGTCTGTGTCGATGCGGTACTGCTGCACGAGAACGCGGTGGAGTTGTGGGTTGATCCCGCGGATTGCAATTTGCACCGGCGCGCCGGGCCCGGCAACCTTGTCATCGGCATAGTTCCACAGCAATAGCGATGCGCTGCTCTGGTTGCGGGAAGCCAGCAGGTCGACGTCCTGCTGCTGCCGCACGCCGCTGGCGAGAATGTCTGCAGCCGGCACAGCGCCGCTGCTTGAGGCATCCACCCGGTTTCCGCCCATCAGGCCTGCCATCCGAAAAAAGTTCAGTTCCGGCTTATCGATGCCGTTGGTCGCCAAGGTGCGAAAGCCCGCGAAGTAGGGCTGGTTCTCGAACTCGAACGCCCATGTAAGAAATCCGATCAGATTCACCTGGTCGCGCTGCGCCAGATCCAGCAGGCCTTTCATCGCCGCCGCTGTATAGCTGGGGTAGAGCGTTCCGTTGCGGTAATCATCCTCGGGATGTTGCTGCGGCGAGCAGGCTGCGCAGCCCTCTGGATCGGCCTCGCTTAAGATGATCGGCAGCTGCTTGAACTTCGCGGAGTTGCGCACGATGGCGAAGCCCGTTTCCGCATTTTCCAGTTCGTGGTTGAGCCCCATCTCTACGTGCCCATCCACAAGGCGTGGCCTTCCCTTGACGTGGAACGAGATGAAGTCCAGAGGCACAGCGCCGCCGGTTGCGCTGCTCTTGCCGTTCGCGCAGTGCGCTAAGAACGCCTGAAGAAAAGCCGCGCTTTTTGTACCCGCCACAGGACCTGTGGTCGCAGGTCCGCCCACATGGGCATCCGGAATCGCGCGCCGCACTCCCGCCGCCGCGTAATCGTACAGCTCGTTGTACTGCTCTTCGGTTCCGTGCCAGTAGCCGATATTCGGCTCGTTCCAAACCTCCCAATACCACGTCGAAACCTCCGCCATCCCATAGCGCTGCGCCATATGCGCGGCCACGTGGTATATCAAATCTCCCCATCGCGCATAACTCCTTGGAGGAAACGACCATCCCTGCTGTTGGCCGGGCTTGGGAAGCCCCGGTATGTGATACGGATCGGGATGGATCGAGAGCGCTTTGGGCATGAATCCCAGTTCCACCATCGGTCGCACATGCGCGCGGGCATAGGCGTCGAAGATGCCGTCGAGAATTGTCCAGTTGTAGACCGGCTTCCCGTTGGCGTCTTCGGTGTAGACGTTCGATGAACTCCATTTTCGCTCGGGCTTGCCGTCCCCGCTGGCCAGCAGGAAGTGTGCGCGAATATACACAGGCACCGGGCTCAAGTCATGTAACTGCCGCAGGAGCGCCTGGCCGTTTTTCGTAGTCGTGTAATTCGACTCGTCATAGCCGAACCAGCGGTAAACCGGTGGGAACGGCCCCAGAGATTTGCCCAGGTCCACCTGCACTTCGACCGGCGCCTGGCCGAAGCAATTTGAGAACACGAAGAGGAAGCATAGGGCCGTGAGTATTGTGCGCATGATTCAGGAATCTCCGGAGATCGTCATCGAGCGAATGACAATGTGTAACTTTACGCTGTTCGGGGGCAGACAGGCAACGGATCGAGAGCGATTACTGAAACAGGATGCGAATCCTCCACAGGAGCGATGTAGCGGCAGTCACTCGCGCGAATGGATTCCGCATGAGAGGAGATGCAGGTGACGGCGCGGCTTTCCGAGGGATATCGCGATCCGATAAAATCATCAACCATCGGTCGTATACAGTGTGGCCGCGTAATCAATTTCGTTTCGAAGGGACATTCTCATCGCAACCATTTCACTTGAGTCAGTGCTGGAGACGGCGGAGCCGGGGCTGCTTGGCGTCGCGACCCATGCGCGCGGCCCGGCAGGGCGGCTGCCGCTCTCAGCAGACATGTTGCTTACGCAGCCGTCGGGCAATCTCTTTGGGCTGACGCAGAATGCCGGCTGCGAAAGAATACAATGAGTTGCCAAATAGACCGGGGACGGGTTATAAATCTCAGCGC
>JAJZKY010000382.1 GCA_021803885.1 Planctomycetota bacterium | reverse complement strand
TCTGTTGGTGGCTGGGACGGCCGGTGCGACCGGGGGGAACCATCGGAGCGTGGGAATAAAGGCCTCAAGAATAAACAGCAGGATAATCGGTGCATGTTCAACCCATATCAATCCAGGATAAATATAACTGAGATGATACAGCCCCAGCGTGCACGACCAGAGCAGGATCGAGAGGCGCGGACTTAACGCAAGCATCGGCGTCAACCAGGTGTAGTACCAGGGCAGTTCCGTGGGGGAAAGCAGAAATATAAGGGCGGTGAGCCAGAGACCCAGTTTTATTAAATCAATTTCATCTTTGGGCCTGCGCCACATGAGACCGCACACCGCCAATGCGTACAGCACCATCACCGTCATCCGGCTGGCACGCTGAGCTGCGAACCAGGATGTCATAAGCCCGCTCCACACATGTGAGATAAGGTGAAACACCAGATCGTTGGCTTGCCAGTAATGGGCGTAGGCCTGCACGGAAATAAACGCGCGGGGGCCGGTGAGCAGCATGGGGGATAGCGCGATGCATGTGGAGAGTATTAACGCTACCAGCGTTGCGGCCAGGCGTTTGGGATATTTCCAGTATTTTCGTATTACAATAGAGATGAATACCAACGGCCAGAATTTGGCCCCAATCGCCAAACCCAGCGCCACACATGCCCAGATGGCGCAGTCACTTACCAGCAGCAGAAAGAACAGGGCCACAAAAAAAAGGGCTATCGAATCCAGATGAGCTTCATTGGCAAAGGAGTTAATGACCATCGGATTCCACCAGTAAAGCAGCAACCAGCCGGACGGCAGCCGTAAATGGCGCAGCGTCAAGCCGATGGCCACCGCCGTGCCGGCATCAAAAAGCACAAGCCACCATTTGAGCATAATGGTGCTGGACGGCGCCATAAAGGCGGCGATAGCAAATACCGCTTCGCTTACCGGGGGGTAAATGGTGGGAAGCTTGCGGTGGTTGATGTGCGAAATTAGTGCCCGGTGCCGAATGGCCAAGGTGTGCAGGCCAGCGGGAAGACCGGCTGCCTTATTGGACAGGGCCGCAGCCGGGCTTTGCGCCCATGGGTTGTAGCCGTGTGTCCAAACCAGTCCATCCCACAGGTAGCGGAGGCAATCGGTTTGGCGCACGGGCGGCGCGGGGATTAATACCAGCCGTGCGGCAGCCCCGACAAGAACGATCCAAAACAGCATCCAGCGCGGCTGCACAAATTTCATGCACATGGCGCTGGCGACAAAAAGCAGGCCAACACCGACGCTTCCTGCAACCAGAGGAATCCGGGGCACCTGCGAGTTAAGTGCCTCGGCGATGATTGCGGACCAGCCCAGCAGGACGGCGGCCAAAACCAGCACCACGCCCGTGATTACCAGCAGGACGTTCGATGCGCGGGATGGAGTAATATGCCTACCTGCCACCAGTTTCAGTTCCCCCGGATTTTCGATTGGTTGGATGATACCCAGCGCCACACCTGAAGTTGAGAGAGATGTACAAGAAGTGGGGCATAGATCACCATATCCAATCGATATTTTTCTACGTAAGATCATATGGGTTGGGACGACTAAGACAAAGGTTCAGGCGGCGGCTGGAGCATGGTGGGCTGCATGTACAACTTTCGGCAAGCGAAACGCAGAGCATCCGCCGGGCAGACCGGTCGATCGGTGGTGTTCCACCATCTTGATGACCCGGCCCGGAATTCAGGTTGGCGCATCGGCATTGTGATACCTTGCAAGGGGGATCAGGCACTTTTGCCGTCTTGCCTGCAGTCACTGGAGCCATTCCGGCTGGCGGGTGATCAAATTGTGTTGGTGGATGGTGATGGAATCGCCGACTTGGCGGCCGACATGCGGCTGCAGGGAATACATTACCTGCATGCCGAAGATTCGCGACGTGGTTCGGTCATCAATCGCGGCATTGCGTGGCTATTACAGAACGCAAACGTGGATGTTTTAATGGTATGCCACGCCGATATGCGAGTGGCGATTGATACCCGAGTTGCCATGGTCGAGGGGATGACGGCCGACGCCCGGCACCTGTGGGGCTGGATGGGGCACCGTATTGACGATCGGCGTTGGCGATACCGCGTGGTAGAATGGGGCAACAACTGGCGCGGGGCGAGCCTGCACCTGCCCTACGGTGACCAACTAATGTTTGTCGGGGTGGATTTGCTGGCCCAAAGTGGTGGTTGGCCCGGCCAACCGAATATGGAAGATATTGAATTATCGCTGCGGCTGCGAAAAATCACACCTCCGATGCGTATTAAAACGCCGGTACTTATCAGTGGTCGGCACTGGCAAAGGGGCATCATAAAAACCACGCTGCGGAACTGGCTGACTGCCACACGGTACGCCGCCCACCGAAAGCCAATACAGGATGAGGGAGCATGTCTGATACCCAAATCGTAAACGCTGGGGCAGATGCCGGGCGCATAGCATTGATTCTGGTGGCAAAGGAGGCGGTTGCCGGGCGCGTTAAAACGCGGCTGACCCCGCAACTTTCGGCGCAGAATGCGGCGCAAGTTTACCGGGTATTTCTGAAGCACGTGCGCCGTGTGTGCGAACAGACAGCAAATCGCGACCAGCATCTGCAATTGGTGCTGTTGTTTGACCCTCCTCATTCGATTGAATCGTGGCACGCGTGGTCTCGATGGTTGAAGGTCGCGCAGAGTGCCGGCGATCTGGGTGATCGGCTCAGGCAGGGGCAGAATACTTTGGCGGAAACGCATGCGGGTGGATGCCTATTTTTGGGGGCGGATGCACCGGAATTAACGACCGACCAACTCCTGTGGGCGGCGCGCGAGGTGCGGCGAGGTTACTGCATCATGATACCGTCGAACGATGGGGGATATGTGGTCATTGGAATGCCGACGGGTGGCCCGGCTCTTTTTGATGGCATCACATGGAGCACCGCGATGGTGGCGGCCCAGACGCGCGAGGCGGCGACTCGGCAAGGGGCCGAAATGAAGGAGCTGCCCCCCGTAGCTGATATTGATCATCCCGATGATCTGGCGAATCTGCTTGCCCGCCTGCAGAAATCGTCATCTTCAGCAGACATCACTCTGCGCCGGGAACTTATGCATGCGATCAGGCCAACAGGGGCGTCAGCCCTGTCGGAGCAATAACCGCCAGCATTACCGGTTAAGTTTTAATATAAACCGCAATAGACCGGCCGTGCGGGGTGTCAGCCGCTGACGGTTGAATGCGTCGCCGGCGCGCTTAATAATTTCGGCCTGTGTGGGATACGGGTGAATTACCGATCCGAGCCTGCCCAATGGCACACCCGCCGTCATGGCCACCGTCAATTCAGATATCATCTCTCCGGCGTGGGCTCCAACCAGTGTTGCGCCGAGGATGCGCCCCTTATTTTTATCCGCATACACCTTGAGAAAGCCCTCACCCTCACCATCAAGCACGGCGCGATCCACCGTATCCATGGGGATGTACACGGTTTGAATATCGCCGGGGTTACGCGCGGCGGCGGCGGCCGTCAAGCCGACATGGGCCACTTCCGGTGTCGTATAGGTACACCATGGGATCAGCAAACTGGAGGCCTTTTTCCGGCCGAAAAACAGGGCATTTTGTATGACGATCCGCGCCAGCGCATCGGCGGCGTGCGTAAATTTATATTGGGAACAGACATCACCGGCCGCGAAAATCTTTTTGTTAGTGGTACGCAGACAGGCATCCACCTTTACGCCTTGGCGAAGATCAAATTCCACACCCGCCGCCGATAAATTAAGGGCCTCCACATTGGGTGCCCGGCCCACGGCAATCAGTACCGCATCGGCGGAGATTTGCTCCGACGCACCTTGGCGGGTGAGTTCAATGAGAGATTGCGCCGCCTGCCTTTTTACGGCGGTTATTTTGGCATGGGTGATCACTTTCACACCGTCCTGCCGCAGGCTCTCCTCGACGATTTTGCCCGCATCGGGGTCTTCACGCGGCAGTATGGTTGATCCATCGGTTAAGACGGTGACCGCCGAGCCAAGCCGCGCAAACGCCTGCGCCAACTCGCAGCCGATCGGCCCGGCCCCGATGACCACCATTTTCTCCGGCAGGGACGTCAGGGTGAAAATCGTCTCGTTGGTAAACGCTTTCGCTTCCGCCAAGCCGGGAATCGGGGGCAAAAAAGCCCGCGCACCGGAGGCAATAACCGCCCGCTTGAATGTGAGCCTTGCACCGGCGACTTCCACGGTGCTACCGTCAACAAATATTCCTGCGCCCATGAACACATCGACGCCGAGTTGCTTGAAGCGATCGGCAGAATCATGCGCACTGATATCGGCGCGCAAAGTTCGGAGGTGCTCCATCATGGCGGGAAAATCAGCAGGAGTACTATTTGGTGCAGAGGACGCTAGCCTGGCAAGCCGGCGCGAGTCGGCAACCAGCCGCGCTGCATGGATCAGCGCCTTGGACGGCACACAACCGACGTTTAGGCAGTCGCCACCCATCAACTCCTTTTCAATCAGTGCCACCTTGGCACCAAGCCCGGCGGCACCCGCGGCACAAACCAACCCCGCCGTCCCGCCCCCAATCACCACCATGTCATAACGTGATGCGGGGGTTGGATTAACCCAGCCTGCCGGGTGCACATTGGCGGCCAGACGTGCATCTTGCGCATCTCCATCAAGGATGGAGGGATGTTGGTATGTGGTCATGAACGCTCCAACTCATTATTTGGCGGTACTTCGCTGGTTCCCAAAAGTTCAGGATGGCCGATTGGTGATGTTGTCCATGTTCCAATCGTAGCTCTTATAGACGATGGTGGGCGGATGCCCGGCTGTAAGTTCCGCCGCGACCTGCTTGTTGAAGCGGGCGACAAATTTCATAACCGACCCGGCCGCCTGTGTGAAATCCCCGCTGTACCAGTCATAAATGCGTGTGAGATGCAGTGTTTTGCCATTGGCTGACAGCCGTACCCAGCGCGGGGTATTGTTGACCAGTTCAGCCTGCGACTGCAGTTGCGCATTAATGGTGGCCGCCTCATAGGCATCCTGCCGGAGCGGGGGGCAGCCAATGGAAGCGCAATTGATGCAGAAGTGGATGCGTGGGTCGGCAAAATCCTTGCGGAGCATCAGTTCAATCTGATCCAGGCTGTAGAGTTTGCCGCCGATATTCCAATGCACATAAACCCACCGTGCCGATGAGGGAATGTCCATAATGGACTTTATGTGCGGATAGTATTTCAGCATCAGGTGAAGCGTAAAGGCGTTGTAGGCGTTGATGAGCAGGGCTAATTTATTATTGCGGCCCAATGCGGCAAACGGTGCCTTGGCTAATGCGGCAAGGTAGGCATTGAGATTTTGTGGGTGAGCCGCCAAACCCTTGTAATCCACCCAGCCGCCCTTGTGCACATAGCGGCTCACCACTTTGTTGAAAAGGGCATTGCTGAACTGAGGCCCGTGCGGATTGGATTT
>JAJZKY010000381.1 GCA_021803885.1 Planctomycetota bacterium | reverse complement strand
TGACGTTTTGATCGGCCAAAGCCGTCGTTGCCGAAGAGGTCAGCGTTGTCGTGGTTGCGATCGGCGTGGGTGGCGTCGTGACCGGTGCGGTCACCGTCACCGTTACATTGTTGGCCGAGGTGGACGGATTATCTGTCGTCGAACCCACAAACTGCGCGGTGATCACGTCCGTGCCCACGGGCAAGATGGATGTGGCTAGAGAAACCTGGCCAGCAGGCTGCCCAGATACTCCTAAAGATGCAGCACCAATGCTGGAGCTACCGTTGAAAAATACAACCGTACCACTGGTGACCGGGCCGTTGGCGTCGCTCACGGTTGCCGTCAGCGTCTCAGCATTTCCGTAAACAATGGACGGAGCCGATGCTGTCCCCATCGTCGTCGTCGATGCGATTTGTACGGGTGGCGGTGCGGTTGCTGAAGTCACCGTCACCGTTGCACTGTTGGTGGAGTTAGACGTTGTATCCGTCGAGGAACCTACAAACTGCGCGGTGATCCCATCCGTGCCCACGGGCAAGATTGATGTGGTCGTGGAGGCTTGGCCGCTGGTATTCAGCGTTCCATATCCGACGATGGAACTGCCAACGAGAAATTCGACCTGGCCGCTGGTGACCGGACCATTGGCATCCGTCACCGTGGCCGTCAAGGTAACGCTGCTTCCGTATTGAATCGACGTCGGCGATGCTGTCCCCATCGTCGTCGTCGATGCAATGGCCGTTGCCTGTACCAGAATATTCAGGCTCTGCGAGGGCGTGGGGTCGGTGTAGTTGGCATCGCCCGAGTAGCTCACCGTCACGCTGTGCGGACCAGCAGTCAGCGTGGTGGGCAGCGTGAACTGTGCCGATCCCGATGCAAGTGCCACCGTTTGTGGATTCGCACCATCTAACGTGTAGGTAATGTTGCCCGTCGGCGTACCATTCGATCCCGACAGCGCTGCCGTCACGGTAATTGCAGTTCCAGTGCTGACCGTCGTGCCCGGTTTGGCGCTCAGTTTGATCGTCGCCGCAAAACCCGTTCCCGTACCGCTCACAGCGATGGCCTGCTGCGCACTGGAGTTATTCAAGCTGTTATCGGCAATGTTGATCATTCCGGACAAAGAGCCGTTGGTCGTTGGCGTAAACTCCACACCCAAACTGCATAGTGTTCCCGCTGGCACGGGAGTTCCCACGGCGCAGGTTGTTGCCGCACCGCCCCAGTTAAAGCTGCTCGTGGCCTGACCCGTCGTCGTCGTATTCAGCGCGGTCAAGTTCAGCGCCTGGTTGCCAATGTTGACCAGAGAAATCGTCTGTTGTGTGCTGCTGCTGCCCACGTTGGTGCTGGGGAAGGTGAGGGAGGGCGCGGCCACGGGGCTGATCTCCACCACGCGGCTGTTGCCAGTATCTGCGATAAAAATATCCCCTTGGCCATCCACGGCCAAGGCAGAGGGCTGACAAAGTGGCGTGCTCGGGCAAGTGCTACCGCTCGGAGCGGTCAGTGTGCCCGTGCTCACCACAACGGGAGTTCCACTTGCGGCTGGCACCTCGACGATTCGATTGTTCATGGAATCGGCAATGTAAACATCTCCGGCCGCATCTGCTGCAATTCCATACGGCTGGTTCAGATTGATACCGCCTGCAGCAGTATTCAAAGTCACGGTCGACCCTGTGACCACCTGATATTCCACGACTGCATTATTTCCGATATTGGCAATATACAGGTCACCGCTGGCGTCCACCGCCACGCTGGCGGGTCCGTTCAATCCACTCAAAGGCAGATCGGGGGAGCCAGAGCCGGCAGGAATATCCATCACATAGCCATTCTGATTGTCTGCGACGTAAAGATCGCCCGCTCCGTCTACCGCAACGGCGGCGGCAATTCCCAGAGTCTGACTAAACACCTTCGGATTCATGGAAATGGGCGTGCCTCCACCTGCGGGCACTTCCACAATGGGAGCGACGGCGGGACCAGAACCGTAGTTTCCATTGGTGATGTACACATTGTCCGCGCCATCGACCGCCACCCCCGTTGGGGCATTCAATCCGCTATTGATTACCGTTGTTTGCGTGCCGGTGGCCGCCGATACTTCTACTATGTCCTGATTGTTGGAATCACAAAGAAATATGTTCCCCAGCCGGTCAACCGCAATACCGTAAACCGAATTGCTCAGGCCGCTGGTCGGCACAATCGAAGCTGTGTTCTGCCCAAAAATGACGTACGGCCCCGATCCAACTCCATAGACCAGCGTATTGGCTAAGGTCGATGTGCCTCCCGGAGCCACCAGTTCCAGTGCATCTGCGCGCTCACCCGGCAGCGCAGGCTGTAAGGTCACGGGCACGCTGCACGTTTCCGGTCCCGTCCCTCCCGTGCATGTTGGTGTTCCGAGGCTTGCATCCTTGCCATAGTTCAGCTTGAAGGTGGGGATGTAGTTGCTCCCGGTGTATCCGCTGACGGTGTAGGTCAGAACCGATGGATCTCCAAATCCACCCACGGCAACCTGACCCAGATTTCTTGCTGGAATGGTCTCTACTTCCACTACGCGACCGTGTGCGGTATCCGCGATATAGACATTGCCCAAGGAGTTAACAACTACGCCCAAGGGACCCGATAGATTGCTGGCAGCAACGGTAGTTTGCGTGCTGCTACTTACGTTGAAAACGACAACATTGTTGTTGGTTGCATCCGTCACGTAGAGATTCCCGCCTGCATCGACGGCAACTCCTTCTGGCTGGGTTAGGCCAGAAATCGGCAGGGCCTGCTCCGTGCCACTGCCACCATTTTGCAATTCCACAACACGCGCATTGCCTGTATCTGCGATGTAGAGGTTCCCCTGTAAATCCACGGCTATGCCAGCAGGTTTATTCAATGGCGTGGTGAGACCCGATGTGGAAACAGGCTGTGGAGCCCCCTGGAATCCTCCGGGAATTTCCACCACGGTGTTATTGCCAGCGTTGGTAACAAAAATATCGCCAGCATTGTCCACCGCAATTCCCGTTGGCAGGTTCCAATACGTTGTATTATTCTGCACGATGCCGGTATTGACCTGAATCAACCGATTGTTCACCGTGTCGGTCACATAGACATCGCCGCCCGTGTCTGTAGCCACGTACTCGGGAGCAGCCGTCTTCGAGTATGGTGCGCCCAAACTCGTCACACTCACGGTGCCGGTCGCGGTCACTTTGACAACATTGCCCTTTGCAGGGTCGGTGACATAAAGATTTCCCTGCGAGTCGAAGGTCACGCCTTGCGGGCCACTGTACCCCGTCGTCGGAGCAGGCAACGTGATCTGGTTCGGCAGCAGCGTTGCTGTCACCTGCGCGCGACCCTGGGCGGCCATCCCGGCCATACATCCCAACGCCACCATCCGTATCCAGCGATTCCATGCAGTATTTTTTTGCTGCAAAGCGGGCTTGAGCGAGCTGCGGCGGTGCGTACACATTGGAAAAGTGACCTCACAAAATCGGAAGTGGCTCCGGGGTGAACCTCCCCGAAGACAGAGACTGTGCCGCGGGGATCTCTGGAATCCCCCGCCCCCGCGGCTTCCACGTCCCACAGAACGAATCCTGGCAATTCATGTCGTTTATAGCACGAATTTTTTGCCAGTCTCCCTAGAATATTGCCTAAGGGCGACGGGGTGTACGCAGGGTAACTACTTTGCCAGAAATTCGCCCTGCGGTGCGCTCCCGGAATTGCGGAGCCTGGGCCAGAGCAATCGCTTGCGGCATCTTCTTGCTTTTCTTTATCTTGTAGTTTTTTTCTTCCCCGTTCGCTTCGCCGCGGGCTTGGCAGCTTTACCGCGTTGGCTGCTGCGGGCGCTGGTACGTGTCGTCGCAGTCTTCTTCGCTGCCTTCTTTTTCGGCGTGGTGCGTTGGGAGGGTCGGCTCGCCTTGCCTGCCTTGCTCGTTGTGCGCTTGGCGGCAACTTTTTTCGCGCCGCTGGCTTTTCCCCGGCCCGCAGCTGTCGACTTTTTGCCTGCATTTTTCTTGGCAACAGCCTTTTTCTTTGCTGCGGTCTTCGGCTTGCTCCCTGCAGCGCGCACGGCGGCCACCTTGGCCACCAACGGACGCTTCCATGCTTCTAACGACACGGCGTTGGCCGTCTTGCGCAGCCGCTCAATGTCATAGAGCGCGCGCGTCTCCTCATCAAACACATGGACAACAAAATCCACATAGTCGAGCAAGATCCACTTTGCCGTGCGATAGCCTTCCACCGAGTTGGCATACATGCCAAACTCGCGCTTCAGACGCAGCTCCACTTCGTCTGCAATCGCCTGTACCTGGCGCGGGTTGGCTCCGCTGCAAATCAAAAACGCATCGGTGAAGGCGGACTCTGCCGGATCCAACTCAAGAATGCGGGCGTTCAATGCTTTTTTTTCTTCACAGGCTGCATGCGCAGCCAGAATGTAATTGCGGGTCGTCGACGAAATGGGCATGCGGGTGGGGTAATCTCCTTGCAACGTGTAGTTTCATCGTATCGGGTTCCGTGCGCTCTTACCAGCAAGCAGAGAATACGGCTTTTGACCGTGGGAATCCGCTCTGCCCTCTCCGCCGACTACTGTTTAGGTTGAATGCGTTGGCGAGCCGGGCTGCAAAGGAATTTTCCTTCGCCTACAATGCTAGCCAGAGGGCCTTGAGCACGATTGCCGCCCGATGACTCCTGGAAGTCCCCATTGTGGCGTGCTTCCATTTTTGACGGATCCCCGTCCAAGAAGAGTGCAACCAGCTGGCCAGCGCGCCAGCGAACGTGAATGAGGCAGGACGTACGACCATGACGACTCTGCGTATTCTGAATCCACTGCGAATCAAACTGCTTGTGGCTGTGTGCGTGGTTCTGGCACCGCTGGCTCTGACTGCGCAAAGCATCCGCGTCAACTGGCGGCTGAATGCGCCTTTCTCCAGCTATAAAACCTACGTGTGGGTGCCGGGGAAGGAGAACAATCATCCCTTTTACCGCCAGTATGTGGATGAATACGTCAATTACGCTTTGAAAAACAAGAAGCACATGGTGCAGGTCTCGGCAGACCAGTCTCCTGATCTGCGCGTGGAGTATCACTTTTTGACCCAGGAAACGATGGACACCAACACCACCTACTGGGGCACCGGCGGTTGGGGCGGCTGGGGCTGGGGTGGTTGGGGATGGGGCATGGGCGGCATGGGTTGGGGAATGGGTGGCATGGGCTTCGCCAATACACGTCAGGTTCCCCGCACCATGGGCATCCTGACCATTGACATGTTTGACGCCCACACCAATAAGCTGGTCTGGCGCGGCCAAGCCAGCGAGGACAGCGTGGACGTTGGCAATAAAAATGAAGAAAAGCAGGTGGCCATGTCCATCTTCAAAATGATGAAGCGCTTCCCGCCACCACCGAAGTAAGGTGTGACAATCGGTACGCGCGGCTAGGCTAAGCGCGCGTACCCGCAGCTGCTGGCCTACTCCATGCCAGAGCCA
>JAJZKY010000380.1 GCA_021803885.1 Planctomycetota bacterium | reverse complement strand
GATAGGCAATGGTTTCGGTGAGGTTGCCGTCGCCAATGCCGGAGCCATCATAAATGTTCTCATTGATTTGCGTCATGTTATTTCCGGTGCCGGCATTGGAGCCGTCAAAATAGCCTGGTGTGCCGGCGGCATTGCTGACGCTGTCATTGGTGCCCACCCAGGTGGATACCACCCGGCCAAGGCTGTCGTAGACCGTATCGGTAATGGTGCCGTTGGCATCGATGGTTTGATATTGTCGGCCATCCACATCATAGCCATAAGTGGTGGCGTAATAGTTGCCATTGGGAGCCTGGCCGGAAAGCTGGTTGGTAATCTGCGTGCCGGAATAGGGGCTGTTGGGGGCCGTGGCCAGATAGGTTGTGTTATTGATAACGGCATAAGCGTCGGATTCAGTCATTTGCCCGGCGGAATTATACAGCGTGCGGGAAAGGGTCTGGATCACAAATTGCGGATTGGCCGCCGTACCCGAACCGATAAGGTTAAACACATTCTCCGGCCCGCTGCCGGCCCCATTCCCCTGGATAAAGTCATTGGGGATAATCACCTGGTAATTCTGCACCTGCAAGGTACCGGGGAAGCTGGATGTGATATCTTCGCTATAGGTTCCTTCATAGCTTATGCCATTTATGCTGTAACTGTACGGTATTCGTGTGCGGGCCATGGTTACCGGGCCGGTAACACCGGTCAGCGTGCCGTCGCCGGAACTGTTAAGCGCGGCAGTCGCCCCGGTAAAGGTGAACACGGCATGGTTGGCATCATCATAGACATAAAAGGTCTGATCGCCGGAGGGGGATGTCTGTTCAAGGGTCCGGCCCAGATCATCCACCTGCGAAGTGGTTGATAAGTTCAAGCCGCCGGTCGTCGGTGTGGCCCAGCCGGAGGGTAACTCCGGCACGCCGTACTGGTTGTAGCCGTTGGTGCCAAAGGCGGTACCGGCGTAATTGGCCAGATTGGCCAGGTTATTGGTGTTCACATCCTGTACGCTCTGGATCACCGCGCCGGTGGCGTTGTCATAAGCGGTGTAGCTGATGTAGTCGGCGGCATCTTTGGTCCATACCGGTTGGCCAAAAGTGTTGTAAACGGTCTCGGTGCCGGTGGCTATGCCGGAGCCATTTTGGCTGGCGGATATGATGGGGTTGGTGGTGGTTTCCGTGGCCATCTGGTTGGTGGCGGCCCCGGCGGAATTGTCCTGCCAGGTGTAGGTGTAGACAGTGGTTTCCGGGGCTGAGCCGTTGCCGGCCGTGCTTTGGTATTGGGTATAAGTCGCTTCAGGGAAAATGGTATCGCCATTGGCGTCCTGATGCTCGATATAGGTGTAGGAATCCTGTTCGATGGGGGTACCGTCCAGGCCCTGCTGCACATAATCCGCCGCGGTATAGCCGGCCACATCGCCTGCAACGGTGGTGGTGGCTGTGGTGGAGGTGTAATAAGTGGTGGAATTGATCAGGCCCTGATTGGTATACACCAGCCCCTCGGAGATGCCCAGATCCGCATACTGCTGCAAGGCGGCTTCAAATTGGGCCAAAGCCGCCTGGAACTCCGCCGGTGTGGTCGCCGCCTTTAATGCCCCGGCCGCACCGTTGAGGAAGGTCGCATTGAGATTGATCGCCGAGGTGGAAATAGTTTCCAGTTGCCGCCCCTGCGAATCATAAGTATTGACAGTGATCCAAGTATTATTGTCCAGCGATGGATTACCCAAATCGGTTTGATCGACGATCATGCTCAGGATGGTCTGGCCGGAGGCGTTGGCGTAAACGACATGTTGCGTACCGTCCGGGTGGGTTTCGACGGTTTTAAAAAACCATTGGTTATTGTTGGTGGGGTCGATCTGGCCGGGATTTGTGCTGTAGCTGTATGTGTAGGTGGAAAGGGATTGTACTCCGGTGGTGGAGTTGGCTGCGCCAGGCACCATTTCCAGCGTTACTTGCCGCTGGGAATCGTATTGAAAGTAGTGGTTGGCGTACGGCGCTATCTCAGCGGCGGTGGCGGAAAGCGGATCGGCGATATCCGCCCGTAACCGGGCAAAATTGGCGGGGTCGAAAACGTATTGCAAACCACCGACGTAACCAATCGTGCCGCCACCCGCCCCCGTAATGTCGCCCGGCGTGTAATAGCGGTAGTAGTATTCGTTGATGATGTTGCCGGAGGCGTCTTCAATGGTTGCGGTCCGCAAATCTCCGGCGTTTCCAAAAGCCATATCGCCTGTGTAGCTGCCGTCATAATAACTGTAGACCGTCTGACGAATCAGAGTCGGGTTGGCCTGACCGGCATCCTGAATTGAAAGCGTCACGTTGGAAATCATGTCCACCGTGGCTCCGGACGCGATGGTGACCGGCGTGTAGGAATAGGCGAATATCTCCTTGCTGCCGGAAGCATCAGCCTGCTGCATCTGCACCATATCCCCGGCGGAATTATAACTGTACGTGATCAGGTTGCCGTACGGGTCGGCGAACTGCTGAATCTGGCCCTGCTGGGCCGCGGGAACTTCCGTGCCGAAGCCGTAAAAACTGGTCTGGTTGCCGGCGGTGTCGACGAAGGTATAGATATCCGTGATGGCATTATATGTAAGGGTGTCCTGGGTGTAGTTGGCCGGCACATATTGCCCGCTTGAGTTTTGGGTGAAGGCAATCTGCGAGGTGGGAGCCTGGCTGACCAGAATGGTCGATGCACCGCCGGATTGGATAATGCTGGGGCGGCTGGGAATCAGCCAGCCCAGGCCGTTGACCGGGTTCGATACCTCCTGCGATGAGAGTGACCACTCGCGGGTTTGGCTTAGCGGCTGGCCAAAGCCCGTGGCAGAAAGATCGGTGGCCGAATAATTGACCGCACCGTTGAAGAAGGTGACGGGGGCAAGGCTGACGGTGTTCGCCGGCGTGGCATCGCCGCCGCCGCCTGCCAGCGGGTTATTATCGCCGAGAGTTACAGGGCAGTTACATATGGGCGGCTGAAATGTCGGTATAACCGTGGCGGAATACGGATAAATACCCAGGGTATCACTGGGATCCCAATACTCCCAAGTGCCGTCATGATCGCCGTCAATTAAGGTAAACCCAAGCTGGAACAGACCGTCTTTGGCCACGACTGCGCCGAGCTTGCCCAGGTTGGCCGTGGTGCTGACCAAGCCGTTGGCCGCCTGTAAAAGGGCTCCTTGCGCAGAGCCGGCATAGATTGGGTCGGAGTGGTACTGCGTCGTCGGAACGGGTTGGCCCGTGCTGTTGTTAATAATCGACGTGACGGTATACCAGCCGCTTTGGTCGCTGGAAAGAGTTCCGGCGTAAGAGGAGGATCCAGCCGGCATGGTGGAAGGCGTTACCGCGGCCCCGGAATTATAGATTACCGTCGCTCCGCCGGGGGCAACGGACTCGACGCGGTAATAAACGGGTACGCCGGGATTAAGCCCTTCCATAATCTGGTAATTGCCGGCGGGAAGCGCGGTGGCGATAGTATTGAAATTGGTGCCGTCCCATGATTGGGAAATGGTTATGCTCTGGCCGCCGGCGTTGGGTATGCCGTACCAGCCGAGATTGATTTCGGTGGGCGAGATGGCGCTGGCCTGGCCGACAATTTCCGTCGTCGGCAGTACGATTCCACCACTGGCGGTGGCGATGAGTGTTCCGTTGTTGGTGAAGACCATAGGGGCCGGGATGTTGACCCGGTTTTGGTTCGGGACGGAAATTGTGCCGTCGTTAATAATTGCGGCACTGGTGGCCCCTCCGGCCAGGCCCACCTGTACTCCGCCCATGAATGTGATGTCGGAATTTAACGTGACTGTGGCCCCCTGGGCGAGGCTGATATTGCCGGAGTTCTGAGAGTTAAAAATAGTACTGGGACCGCCATTCCAGAGCGGCATGGTTTGCATGGATTGGATGGTGCCATCAGATATGGTTTGGGTGTTGCCGAATACGATGCTGCCGGATTCGTTGATGGTGAGGGTGTTTCCGGCCAGCGAAAGGCCGTTGAGCACATTGAGGGTAGATCCCGCGGTTACCTCGAAGTTCAGATCGAGGGTGAGGCCATTGAGCGTTCCGGTCTGGTTCTGTGGAAGCAGGAGAGCAGCGCCCGGAGCGGCCCCAATTGTACCGCCAATGATGGTTCCGCCATCGAGATTCCACGAGCCGGTGGTGCTGCTGGTAAGGTTCAGCGTGGCCCCGCTGTTGGTTAAAATGCCCGTAAGGTTCACCGTGCCGCTGCCGTAGCTCCACGCCGAAAGGCCCGCGTCGGCAGTGGTGAAATTACCGCCGAGGTTCAGTGTGCCGCCACTGATATCGGTAGTCGCCCCGGCATCATTCCAACCACCCGTTAAATTGATGGTGCCACCGTTGGTGTTGACGGTCCCGTTAAGGACAACGCCATCGAGCGTGCCATTTTGGTTGGCTGCCGCCTGCAGCAGCGTGCCGGCTCCCGTATCGATAATCCCTCCGATAATCGTTCCGCCATAGAGATTCCACGAGCCGGTGGTAGCGCTGTTAAGGCTCAGTGTGGCCCCGCTGTTGGTTAAAATGCCCGTAAGGTTTATCGTGCCACTGCCGTAGGCCCAGGCAGAAAGGTCCGCACCGGCGGTGGTGAAATTGCCACCAAGGTTGAGCGTGCCGCCTTGGATATTCAGGCCGCCGCTTAAGCTCCAAGAGCTTGTGGAATCGTTTTCCATGTTCACCATCGCGCCAGAGCCGATAGTAACAACACCCGATTCGATCACCGTGTTGCCTGCCAGGATAAGCGTTGTACCAGAGGTCAGGTTTAGCCCTTGGTTGAGCGTCACATCTTGTAATGTATTAGTGGTCTCGGGTATCACCTGCAGGGCCGCCCCGGTAGTTTGGGTAACGGTTCCTCCGATAATCGTGCCACCGTCGAGGTTCCACGGGCCGGTGGTGGTGCTGGTGAGATTCAGCGTGGCCCCGCTGTTGGTTAAGGTGCCCGTAAGGTTCACCACGCCGCTGCCGTAGGTCCAGGCAGAAAGGTCCGCGCCGGTGGTGGTGAAATTGCCACCAAGGTTGAGGGTACCGCCTTGTATATTCAGGCCGCCATGTAAACTCCAAGAGCCGCCCGTTCCATTGCCCGTGGCCAGCGTCGATCCGGCTTCAACCACCAGGCTGCCGCCATTGACGGTTGTAGTACCGGCCAGGTTCAGGGATTCGCCGGAAGTCAAGGCCAAGCCGCCATTCAGTGTTACGTTGTTGAACGTGGTACCGGCCACTTGGATCAAACCTCCGCCGCTCTCCGAAAGCGTTGTGCCGTCGATCGTGTCCGCCTGGAAATAGGCGGTGTTGCCGGTGGCAATTACAACTGTACCTGGTCCGACGATGTTGACCCCATTTTGGAACGTGACCGACGATCCGGAATTTACCCCGTCAAGATTAAGCTGCCCGGCGTCGAAGCCATCAGTAGCGGGGTCAAGTATAATCTGGCCGTTGCCGGCAATTGTCTGCTGC
>JAJZKY010000379.1 GCA_021803885.1 Planctomycetota bacterium | reverse complement strand
GCGTGGCGCTGGCCGCCAGCGCCTCGGACGATTACGGCCTTACCGATTTGCAACTGCAGGTGGCGAGCCGGCAGGCCGCGGGCTTTACCACGGTGCGCAACTGGCAAATTCAGAATGCCGCCAATGGCAAACCCGCCACCAATGCCACCATTCGCTATATGCTGCAGTTGCCTGCGTCGCAATACAAAATCGGCGATGTGGTGCGGTATCGCTTTACCGCCACCGACAATCGTAATATTCAGGTAGATTCGCTGGACTTAGGTCCGCAAACCACCACGGGCCATGTTTACAAAATAACGTTGGCCGCCGCCGTGGCCGCTGCTCCCAAAAATCTCAGCCGCTGGGAAGCGCTGGAGCGCGACCTGGAATTGATGCTGCAGCAGCAGCGCACGCTGCGCGACCAGGCGGATGCCTTTCTGCTGCAAAAACTGGCATTATCGGCTGATCATACGCTTGCTGGCAGCGTGCAGGCAGGACAGCGACAGTTGCGCTCAAAGATGACCGATATGGTCGCCCATTTTAATTTTCCGCAGAGCATGGCAACCGTGCGTCAAGCGCTGGATGTACTGAGCCATGGCGATGCCACAGGGGCTGTGGCCCGAGCCGGAGATTTGGCGGCCGTTTCGCAGACCGGCGGCGTAGCGCTTATTGCCAACAAGCTGCGCAGCCATCAGGTCAACATCATTAATGTGCTCAAGGCTCTGCTGGCCATTGCGTCGAACCATATTACCCCACTGGATTCGGTAACATCGCACCAGGGCGGGCGTTTTCCGAACGAAGAAAAGGCCGCGTGGAAGCAGCTTTTGCTGAAGCTCAAAAAATTTGAAAAGCAGCAGCGCGATGTGCTTAATGCCACGGCCGCATTGGCACGCAAGCCTGTCAATCAATACGATGCCAACGACAAACACGAACTGGCCAAGGTGAAAGCCGCCGAAGATAAATGGTCGAAGTTTCTCAATCAGGCGCTGACCAACATGAGCAATATTACAGAGCAGGATCAGGCCGCGGCCTCGCTGGTGGATGATCTGGCCCAAATGAAGGTGGACCTGGCCATGACCAAAAACGCGCTTAAACTGGGCGCTATAAAAATCGCCACGCCGCTGGAAGCCAACGGTCTTGAGGATGCCAAGAAGGAGACCTCCCACATAGAGCGGTGGCTTATGCAGCAGCCCGATACCATGAAATGGTCCATGGAAGAGCCGGTTGCGCAAAATGATGTGCCGGCTCCTCCGTTGCCTGATAAGCTCACAGACATGATGGGCAAACTGCTGCAGAACGAAGAAGACATGACCAATCAAATGGAAGACACAGGCAGCAAATGGAACGACTCGATGAACAAGGGGCTGGGGTGGGCCGCCATGGATGGCCCCATCAGCGATATGAGCGCCCAGGGCGTTACGGGCAACAACATGCCACACAACGATGAAATTCAGGGTCGCAGTGGAGAAGGCCGCGAAGGCCGCGCCAGCGGCGAAATGGTCGGTCAAACCGCGGTGGGTAAAGGCGGACGCCGCACGCCCACGCGGCTTACCAACGACCCGTTCAGCACCGGTGTGGTGAAGGACACCTCCAAGCAGCCGCCCGGCGGCGCTACCGGCGGAGGAAAAAAGGCGGGTTGGGGCGGCGAAGGCCTTGAAGGCCCGGCTCCGCTAAGCGAACAAAAAGACATCAAACGCATGGCCGGCCAGCAGGCACAGGTGCTCAACAAAACCGAGCGGCTGATGCTGCAGATGCGTGCCGCCGGCTTTAATAACTTCAAGCTTATTGAGTCGGCTGTGCTTATGCAGGATGCTCAAAAAGAGCTCAAAAAGTTTCACTATCACACGGCCATGCTGTACCAAAAAATGGCCAACGAAAGCATGTCTGCGGCCAAGGTGCTGACCGATGCCCAGGCGCAGGTTGCCTTGGAGCGCACGGCCGGCGGCATAACCAAAAAGCGGCATAAACTTTCGGACAGCATGATCGGCACCCTGCCCAAGGGTTACGCCGACCCCGTCAAGGCCTACTTTGAAAAACTCTCAAACGGGCAATAGGTATTAACCGTGCTGGTTAAGCCGATAGCAGCCAACTCCGTACCGACGACGACGATATACTGCTTGCGGTCAGAATTGAAGTATTTCTCGTGATGCTGCGTCGCAAGCCCGGGCGCCCCGGCAGCTCTGCCGCTGGCCGCGGTGGGCGCAACGGCTTGACCACGCGGCTTAACCGCGTGGCTTGTTGGTGGGCGGCATTCAATTTTTTCTCGAATTTGGGCCGCTGGCAGTGTAATCTTGGGTTCGGAGCGTTGCGTTGTCGGAGGCGTTGAAGAAGTACAATAAACAGCATGTGTTACGCCAAGGGCCGGTGGCGCCCTGTCGCTGGCAGCCATGCGCATCCGTTTGCATCTATGTTAAACGGTCGTGTGCGGCGGGCTTGTTTATTGGAGTCTCCCGCCCATGGGCTGATTACGGCAACATTCCGCCTGAATCCAAAACCCGTTTGTCCGATTCCGACTGAAGCAAGATACCTCGTCAAAGCAATAATTGGCGCACCTGACTCAAAAAGCGCTCAACACGGGCTGCCGCCCTTCGCTAGAAATGCGCCGCCGGCTACCATGCAACGCTTGCCGCCAGCGGCTCGTGGCGGCTGGAATCACCAACGCCGATGGTATAGTTACCGGGAGGAACCAACCATTTATTGGTATTGCTGTCAAAACACGCAAATGACCGCCAACCCAGGCTGATGGCAACGCTGCGCGTCTGGCCGGGCGCAAGAGTTACTCGCTTAAAGCCGCGGAGGTTCTGCAC
This sequence comes from Planctomycetota bacterium, assembly GCA_021803885.1. The sequence goes on along the minus strand of JAJZKY010000379.1, from coordinate 2,649 downwards.
ACATCGGGCTATTGCACCTGCCGGCGGATGCACATAGGCCTGAATAATGTCGGCTCCCGCCCGGTGGCCGGTGTTGGTAATGGTTATGTGCAGCGTTACCACACGATGCGTACCGGAGCCGGCATCTGTCATATGTACGGCATCAAACTTAAACGTCGTATACGACAAGCCATAGCCAAAGCAAAACTGCGGCTTAATATGCTTCTTGTCGTACCAGCGGTAGCCGACAAAAATGCCCTCTTTAAAGTCGCAGGTGGAATTGGCGGTGCTCGGCATAGCGTCATTAAATTCAGGTTCATTCGGCCAGGCCGGGCTGAATACCGGTGGATGCCCAAAAAAGTTGCCATAGGCGGGTTCATCCCGCTTATGACGGGCAATGGTGTCGGGCAGATGGCCACTCGGATTGATGCGGCCCGTTAAAATGCCCGCGACCGAATCGTTGCCCGTCTGGCCGGGATACCAGGCCCACAGCAGTGCCGCAACGTTATGAATCCAGCGGTTTACGGGTGCACCCGAACCGGCATAGGCCACCACCACAGTGTTCTGGTTGAGTTTTGACAACTCATGCACGTACGCATCCTGCGGCGGCATAAAGTGATACGGCCGATCGCCCTGTTCACGCTGCATTGCCATGCCAAAGCCAATCCCGGCAATCACAACGTCGGCATTTTTTACCTCTGCCTTTTCCGCGGGGGTCAGCAAATGCACCTCGTTCGCAGGCCCGTAGCCAAACTCAAGCTGCGCCGCCTTATTGGCAATGCTCCGGTACACAACCCGCAACTGGTAAACGCGACCCGCCTGAAGCCGCCGCGTAGCCAATGCGCCTTTTAATGGGTGCTGGGGCTGCCAAAACGGTATCCAAAGGTCTACGATCCGCTTGCCATTTAAGTACACTTCGGCGCCGCCGCTGACTGCAACGCTGAAGCTGTAGTATTGGATCACCGGCACGCGCAGGCTTGCCTTCCAAATGGCGCTGAAAGGCCCATGTTGCGCAGCGGAGGGCGGCTTCATCATGTCGAGCGATACGTTAGCCGGCTCATCCATCGCAGGCCTGGCCGGGCCACCGAAGTCAAACGACAATTCTTTGTCAATGCGGATTTTGGCCTTGCCGGCAAAGCCCGCATTGGCAAAATACTCGCCCTGCAGGCCCGGTTGGCCGTTGGGGGCTGTCAGTTGCCCATGGCCCCATAACTCCGGAAATGTACGTCGCCAGGGAATAACCTTTATTTGTGTGCCAGCGACCAATTGCGCACGTAGGGCATTTGCCAGGGTCACCGGCTGGACAATGGGGGTTACATGCGAGCTTCCGCCGCCGCCGGTCGTCACACGCGTCATCCAGGGGCCAGCCAGCACCACCGTACGCACATGTTTCAGGGGCAAAATGCCGCCACGGTTTTTAAGGAGCACCGTTCCTTCGGCGGCAATAACATTCACGAGCGCCGCCCGCCTCGGCCCCCGCAGCGGCACGGCCGGCAGCGCCTGGCGGTCAATAAAGCCCATGGCAATAAGTAACCGCAATAAACGCCGTACATGTTGATCAATCAAACCGGTGGTTATTTTGCCCTGCTTAAGAAGCTGGCTTACCGCCGCAAGCGTGTACATTTTGCGGGCGGGCATTTCAAGGTCCAGCCCGTTTTTGAGATTATCAAGCGTATTGTAGCTGCAGCCCCAGTCGGTCATGACAACGCCGCGAAAGCCCCAATGCCGCCGCAACATGTCGTTGAGTAGAAATGCGTTCTCCGAGCCATACCAGCCATTGATGCGATTGCACGCCGTCATGATGGCCCATGCATGGCCGCGTTGCACCGCAGCCTTAAACGGGGGCAAATAAATTTCTTCCAGCGCACGGCGGCTTATCACACAGTTAACCCAGGGCCGCTGGGTTTCAATTTCATTGCCGACATAATGCTTGACGCAAGCGGCGACATCCTGCGACTGCAGCCCGCGCACAAACCGCGTTACCAGGGAGGCTGACAAGGTCGGGTCTTCGCCGCCAATATATTCCATGCTGCGGCCATTTTGCGGCTCGCGCAAAATATTTACGCCCGGGCCAAGCAAAATGCCCACCTGCCGCGCGCGGGCATCGCGCCCAATCGCCTGGCCTTCTTGCCAGGCCAGCCTGCGACTCCAGGCGGCGGTCAAACAGGATGCCGCCGGAAGCGCCGTCGCAGGACCCCAATCTACAACGCCGCAGGTCGCGTCGCTCACCCGCACCGACGCCAAACCAATCGCCTTGAGCGAATGCAGGGCCTCGTGTTTGTTGCCGGTCATTAAGCGCAATTTTTCCGCCAATGTCAGCCGCGACAAAATGGCGTTGGCCTGCTGATTAATTTGAGCTGCCGTCAGGCCTCGGGGAGAATACATCCCAGCATTCGCCCGCCCGCTCGCAGCAGCCGCTGCCGATACCGATGCAACTGCCGATGTCAGCAGCATAAGCGCCAATATCAGGCCGATCGCGCCATACCGTACCGGCAGGCGCCAGGCCGCCGGCAACTTCACAGGCGTCTTATACATTCACATTCTCCGCAAACAAACAATGGTCAGACGCGGGGCTGATTGTGGGCGATGCCGCGGCTTCGCTGGGAGCCTTCTATCTGCTGAGGTTTTGGGCCAAGGGCACGCTGCCAGGTAAACCGCACTATCGCATAG
>JAJZKY010000378.1:3680-5466 GCA_021803885.1 Planctomycetota bacterium | reverse complement strand
TATTGTAGAGAACAGCGCGATATTACGGCAACATGCCGAGCAGCGGTTTTGTAGCGAGATTGAAGCCCTTGCGGCGATAGATAAGCATCCACGGCCACCACGCTGGAAGCTTTCGCCGTGGGCTGTGTCGATTTACGTCCTTGGCGGAAAGTTGGACAACGGGTTTGCGGTAACGGCAAAATACATTGGCAGCCCGCGACTGATAGAAGTTGCAATTGCAACATTGGCGACGGACCGCGCGCTGTTGCTCCTGGGTGTTCCCGGCACGGCAAAAACCTGGGTCAGTGAACATCTTGCGGCGGCAATTTCCGGAGATTCAACGCTTCTGGTGCAAGGCACCGCCGGCACCAGTGAGGAGCAGATGCGTTATGGATGGAACTACGCCAAACTCCTGTCGGAGGGGCCCAGTCCGCAGGCGCTGGTTATCAGCCCGGTCCTGCGGGCCATGCAACTGGGATCTATTGCGCGGGTGGAAGAATTGACCCGCATTCCCGCGGATGTACAGGATGCGCTGATTACCATTCTGTCTGAAAAGTCCCTTCCGGTTCCGGAACTAGGGACGGAGTATCAGGCGCTAAAAGGATTTAATGTCATCGCCACTGCCAACAATCGGGACAAAGGTGTGAATGAATTATCCAGCGCGCTGAAGCGGCGGTTCAACACGGTAGTATTACCTACACCGGAAACCGCCGAACAGGAAGTGCGCATCGTTCAGGAACGGGTGGAAAGTATCGGTCAGTCGCTGGAGCTTCCCGCTGAAAAGCCCGCAATTGAGGAAATCCGGCGGATTGTGACGATCTTCCGGGAATTACGAGAGGGAAAAACCAGCGACGCCAAAATGCGTCTTAAGCAGCCCTCGTCCACGCTCAGCACCGCGGAAGCCATCAGTGTGGTTACCAGTGGAATGTCGCTTGCGGCCCATTTTGGCGACGGCGTGATGCGCGGCGCGGATGTCGCCGGCGGCTTGACCGGAGCGGTGGTGAAAGATCCGATTCAAGATATGATTGTATGGACGGAATATCTCGAAACAGTGGTTAAGGAGCGTGACGGCTGGAAGGACCTTTACCGCGCCTGTCGTGAACACATTTAAAGATGACGATGTAAAGCAGGTTTTTGAATAGCCAGATGTGGATGATGGAGAACGCGTGACTGACGGAGTGCATGTATTTGGCATACGACACCATGGCCCGGGTTCAGCACGCAGTCTGCTGGCGGAGTTGGAGGCACTGGCCCCTGATTGCGTGCTGGTAGAGGGGCCGCCGGATGCTGACGCACTTGTTGCGGCAACTGCCGATCCGCGAATGAAACCGCCGGTGGCCATCTTGGTATATGCGACTGAAATGCCCAGGTTGGCCGCGTTTTATCCGCTGGCGGAATTTTCGCCGGAATGGCAGGCGATGCGCTATGCGGTGGCAAAGGGTGTGGAATTAAAGTTTATTGATCTTCCGCCGGGTTATGAGTTTTCGGCACGGATGCCGGAAATGATAACCAAGACACCATCTGATGCAGGCGATATCGCGACCCAGGCGGACGTGCCGTCACATAAACAGACCGTTGCTGCCGATGAGTCGCTGTCGGATCCAGCGCCGTCTGGAACCGCCGAAGAATCGGAATCTCCGGCGGTGATGTCCGATCCAGTGCAGTTTCTCGCGCAGGCGGCGGGTTACGACGATGGCGAGTTGTGGTGGGAACACATGGTGGAAACGCGCCGCGATTCAAGTGGAATATTTCATGCGATTATGGAGGCCATGACTGTCTTGCGGCGGGAATTGCCGCCAAGTGCGGA
>JAJZKY010000378.1:0-3670 GCA_021803885.1 Planctomycetota bacterium | reverse complement strand
GACCCCTGGCTGGAGCGTCGTGAAGCGTATATGCGGAAAATGATCCGTGAAGCCAAAAAGGAGGGTCGAAAAAAAATTGCGGTGGTATGTGGTGCGTGGCACGCACCGGCTCTGACAGAATTGCCCACCGCCGCGTTGGATCAGCAGATTCTTTCCGGACTTAAACGCATGAAAACCATTGCCGCGTGGGTCCCCTGGACCAACAGCCGGCTGAATGTGGTCAGCGGTTATGGCGCTGGTGTGCGTTCGCCGGGGTGGTACGAGCATGTGTGGTCGCATTTATGGTCACATCCACGCCAGATGACCGGGCGCTGGTTTACCAGTGCCGCTCGGCTCTTGCGAAAGCAGGATATCGATACGTCCAGCGCCGATGTCATAGAATCCGTCCGATTGGCCGAGACGCTCGCGTCATTGCGCGGTATTTCGCAGCCCGGGCTCGTAGAGGTTACCGATGCCGCCGAGGCCGTGCTATGTCGCGGCAATTCGGCTCTTCTAGCGGTCATCCATGACAAGCTGGTGGTCGGGCGGGCGCTGGGGAAAATTCCGGATAATGTTGCGGTAACGCCATTGCAACAGGATCTGCGCCGCCTGCAAAAACGCCTGCGATTGCCGGCCAAGGCGGGCGCTGAAGCGCTGGAACTGGATTTACGCAAGCACAATGATCGCGAACGCAGTGAAATGCTGCACCGCCTTTTGATGTTAGATATACAATGGGGTACTTTGCGCAGTGCCCGCAGCAAGGGAACATTTAAGGAAGCCTGGGAATTACGGTGGGAGCCGGAGTTGGAAGTGCGGCTAATCGAGGCCGGCGTCTGGGGAAACACGGTGCTTGACGCGGCGGTGGGATTCGCACGGCGGCTGGCAATGGGAGCCGGCGAATTGCCGGCGCTGACAAGTCTGTTGGACCGGGCATTGCACGCGAATCTGCTGGATGCCATCGGCTTTTTAATGCGACGCGTGGAAGCTGTCGCGGCTGTGGCGGCGGATGTGCAGCACATGATGGCCGCCATTGTGCCATTGGCTCAGATCATCCGTTACGGTAATGTCCGGCAAACGGACAATACGATGGTGCGCGGTGTATTTGACGGGTTGCTTGCCCGCATCATCATCGGACTGCCCACCGCGTGTGCGGCGCTTAACGACGATGCGGCGCGGACGATGGAGTCAGCGGTTAATGGCGTTCATGATGCGGTTTTGCTGTTGGAGAATCCTGGCCAGACAGCCCAGTGGAAGCAACTTTTAGCACGGCTTGCGGAACAGCATGCAGTGCATGGCTTGCTCGCTGGTCGCTGCGCTCGTTTGGCCATGGACAGCGGTCAGATGGATGCGGCGGTGGCCGGAAGACTGATGTCTATGGCACTCTCGCAAGGCAACGCGGCGGATTATTCCGCCGCGTGGATTGAGGGATTCATACGGGGCAGCGGATTGGTATTGTTACATGATGATCGTATATTGCGGCTCATGGATAATTGGATAGCGCAACTTGACAGTGATGTCTTTTTGCAGACGTTGCCACTGCTGCGAAGAACATTCGCGTATTTTGCCCCGGCGGAGCGGCTGCAACTGGCAAACAAGGTGAAAGCGGGATCACACATTGAAGCGGTCGGCACGGTACAACCGGTGGAATTAAATCACATGCGTGCGGCAGGTGTTGTCGGCGTTCTGGAACTGATTCTTCTTAAGAAAACAGAAGAGGTGACGTTGTGAGCGGACACGAGGAGCGCTTACGGCGGTGGCGCTTGATATTGGGTGAGGCGGCGGGATTCCCCTTGCCCGCGGTCGACATAGGAATGGATTCAGCATTGCAGGCGCTTTACGATGCGCCCGAACGCAGTGCCAACCTTGGCCCAAGCGCCCCAAATGTGGCCCGATGGCTGGGCGATATCCGCAAATATTTTCCCGCCGGTGTGGTTCGAGTTATTCAGGCGGACGCGATGGAGCGGCTGAACCTGCGGCAGATGCTGTTGGAGCCGGAAACCCTCGATGCACTGGAGCCGGATGTGAATCTTGCGGCAACACTTATTTCGCTAAAAAACGTGATCCCGGCGCGTACCCGAGAGACTGCTCGCTTGGTCGTGCGCAAGGTGTGTGATGAACTTGAACGCCGTCTGGCCAACAAAATGCGGCAGGCGGTGATGGGCAGCTTGAATCGGGCCGCCCGTAACCGGCGCCCGCGTCACTCCGAACTGGACTGGCATCGCACGATTCGCGCCAATCTCCGCCATTATCAGCCCGCGTACCGTACCATAATTCCGGTTACCCGCATCGGCCATGGTCGCAAGCGAAGTTCCTTAAAAGAAATAATTCTGTGCGTGGATCAAAGCGGATCCATGGCGGCATCCGTCGTATATTCCAGCATTTTCGCCGCTGTTCTTGCGACACTTCAGGCCGTGCGGACAAACTTTGTTGTTTTTGACACCAATGTTGTGGATTTGACGGATCAATTGGCCGATCCTGTGGACGTACTGTTTGGGACACAACTCGGTGGCGGGACGAACATCAATCAGGCACTGGCATACTGCCAGACGCTGATTCGTGCGCCGGACGCAACAATCGTCGTGTTGATAAGCGACTTATATGAAGGTGGATTTACAGAAGAAATGATGCGCCGCGCTGCGACCATCACGCAATCCGGGGCGACCATGGTGGCATTGCTGGCACTAAGCGATTCCGGCGCTCCGGGCTATCATCATAAAAATGCCGCCGCATTGGCCAGTCTCGAAATCCCCGCATTCGCCTGCACGCCGGACGCGTTTCCGGAACTGATGGCTACAGCTATCCAGCGGCAGGACATCGGGCAATGGGCGGCACGCGAGGGACTGGTAACGTCACGCCCTGATGCGGAACTTGCCCAATTATCCGTATGAACAAATGGAACCGCACGTCAAGCTTATGTTGTCGGGCGGGGGTGCTTGTTTAATTCTGCTCTAGGGTCGCTCGTACCCGGCTGGCGGCTTGTTCAATGACAATATGGACATGCTGCGGTGAATGGCCCCGCTCATCAAGTATTTCCACGGTATTGCGGCCCTTTTTAAGCCAGACGGATGGAATATAAAGCCCCATCGGCATAGTCTGATCCGGGTACAAACCTAAATCATGGCCGTTCACAATGATGTGCCCGCTGGATAAACCCGTGTATGACACGCGCAGGACACTATGGGCATTGTTGCCGCGTGTCCAATTGAACTCGCCCTTGAAAAAGCGTGGCGGGCCATTGTGCGTGGCGGAACCGGTCACGGGCGTCCATGCAATGTCGGATTTATTAAGGCCGGACCCGTCGTGCATTTGCCACGGGGTCACGCGCCCAATCCCGTTGGGGGCGAATAACTGTATGGAGGCTGTCCCCATAATTCCGCCGGCACCGGAGGTGTTCTGCACCAGAACATCCAAATTATTAGAGCCGGATTTGTTCCAGTATTTGCCCAGCGCCACATGAAATTCCCGGCCGAAACCTTTGTGGGTCAATATTTTATGGCCATTAACAAATACCGTGCCGTTATCATCGATATCGGTAAATGTGACAAGGGCTGTGGCGGCGTTGCCGATTTCCGGCAATACCAGGTGATACCATGCAAAACCGACGCGGCCATGGAAATAATCTGTTCCGGTGGAAACGCGTTGCCAACCGGCATCGGCGTAATCCGCCTGCTGAATTGTTTTTACATCGGCG
>JAJZKY010000377.1 GCA_021803885.1 Planctomycetota bacterium | reverse complement strand
CAGGCCGACAGTGTGCGGCGGCTCCGGCTGGATGAATTGCCGCAATTGTGGAACATATGGCGCGGAGAGATGGGATGGGTGGGGCCGCGGCCGTTTGCCTGGGAGCAGGAAATGGAGCTGGCTCGCGCCCTGCCCGGCTATGAGCAGCGTTGGCTGGTAGCGCCCGGGGCCACGGGCTGGGCGCAAATCCATAGCGGCTATTGCGCCACCTGGGAGGATAACCGGGAAAAACTCGCCTATGACCTTTATTACGTGAAACATAACAACTGGCTGATGGATTTTCTGATCCTTGCCCGCACATCGCGGGTGCTGATCCAGGCGCGAGGCGGACGTTGAAGATGCTGGAAATTGTCTTCGGGGTGAGTCTGGCGGCTTTGATCTATACCTGGCTGGGATATCCCATGCTGGTCTGGATCTGGGCCAGTCTCGAACAGGTCAAGCGCGACCGCGCCTATATGCTGCGGCGCGCGGAACGCCGCTGTCCCTCGCCCGCCGCATGGCCCCGCGTCACCGTCTGTGTCGCGGCGCATAACGAGGCAGGACGTTTGCGCGCCCAATTGGAATCATTGCGGCAATTGGATTACCCCGCCGGGGAGGTGATCTATGTGCTGGATGGATGCACCGATCAGACGGCGGCGGAGTTAACCGGACATCCAGGCCTCGAAGTTATGGTCCAGCCCCGGCAGGGCAAGGCGGCGGCCCTGGCCACGGCCCGGGAGCGCGCGCGGGGCGAGATTCTGGTCTTTACGGATGCGGGAACGCGGCTGGCGCCGGATGTGCTGCGCCGTCTGGTCCGGCATTTTGGGGATGCTCGAGTGGGAGCCGCATGTGGCGCGGTCCGGTTTGAGTCCCCTCCGGGAGCGCCGCTGCTGGAGCGCAGATATTGGCAATGGGAATCGGCTCTGCGCTGGCTGGAAGCCCGGCTGGGGATCACCGTGACAGCAAGCGGCGCCTTATTGGCGGTGCGCCGGAACCTATTCCCCGCGCTTCCCGTCCATACCCTGGTGGAAGACCTGGAAATCCCCCTGCGCCTTCGCGCCGCCGGATATCGGGTGGTGTACGATCCCGAGGCCATAGCCTGGGATGAAGCTTCCAATAGCCTGGCGAGCGAAGCCAGCCGGCGGCAAAGGCTGGCTCTGGGGGGGTGGCGTGCGTTGGCGGGACTTTGGCGGCTGCCCCTGGGCGGGCGAACGCGCTGGGCCCTGGTGTCCCATAAGATCCTGCGCTGGCTCACTCCGGGGCTGGGGCTGCTCTTATTGGCAGCCAATCTGGCCTTATTATCTCAGCCCGCTTTCCGGCGGCTGGCCGAAGTGGAAATGATAGGGCTCGTTGGCGCATTTATATTCGGATCATGCTTTTCTGCGGGCCGCGGCGGGCTGGCCTATATCTGGGCCATGAACTGCGCTCTGGTGCGGGGGGCGTGGCGCACGCGGGAACCGGAACGGCGGGGCATCTGGGAACAAGCGAGATAAATGCGCGCCGTCCCGTTTCTCCTGGCGGGACAGGCATAGCCATCAAGAAGGAGTGATTACAGGGTCTGGAATGAATCATTACTATGTCTGAGATTAACCCGAACCCGCGCCGGCAAAGTGTGGTGCTGCTGTATCACCGCCTGACCCCTGGACCGGCCCGCCAGCGCTATGAAATTTCCTGGGCCCGGGCTCGGCGCCATTGGCGGGAATTAGCCCAGACCGGAGCTTGCGCCCGCAGCTTACGCCGGCTTTGGAGCCAGTCCTGCCCGCACAATCCTCATCCCTGTAAGTCGAGTTTTGCTCTCAGCTTTGATGATGGCTGCGACAGCGATTTCCAGGCCGCGCAATGGCTTTCGGACCTGGACTGGCAAGCAACTTTTTTTGTCAATGCCAGCCAACTTGGGAAGCCAGGGCACTTATCGTGGGGGCAGGTGCGTGAGCTGGCCGCGGCGGGTTTTGAAATCGGTTCGCACGGCTTCGATCACGTGGCGTTAACCCGGCTTTCGCGCGCGCAGTTGGAAATTCAAATTCTGGCATCGAAACACCGGCTGGAAGATTGTTTGGGCGAGAAAATCATCTTTTTTGCCGCTCCCTTTGGCGCCTGGCACAGTTCACTTATGGAGATCGTCCGGCAGAACGGTTATCACGGGTTGGCCATCTCACGGCCGGCGCCAGCCCGGTCCGGCGCATTCTTAATCCCCCGCTATGGGATTCGCCGGAATATGCGGGCACAGCAGGTGGTGCAATTGGTTCAGGGGGGCCGGCAGCGCGTGCGGGAGTATGTGCGCGGGCGGGGAATGCATATCTGGCGATCTTGGAGGCAAGGCGCATGCGCCGGCAATTGGTAATTCTTATTGATGCCCTGGGGTGGGAACTGTGCCAGAGGCATGGCTTTCTGCAGGCGGAGTTGCCGTTCCGCGGACCGGTGCGTACGGTGCTGGGCTTCAGCTCTGGCGCCATTCCGACCCTATTGACCGGGCTCTGGCCGGCGCAGCATGGACGCTGGAACCTTCTCTATTACGACCCCGGCCAGTCGCCATTCCGGTCCTGGCGGGGGCTGGAAAAATGTTCCGATGCATGGGTGAATCACCGGATCGGACGCAAGCTGGCGCAATGGGCGGGAAGACATTGGCTGCGCGCGGGACCGGGGTTTGATTGTGTCATCAGTCCGCGCTGGCTTTCTCGCATGGCCTGGGCCGAACCCCGGTATTTATGGAGCCCGGAGGGCATGAAGCAGGAGTCCTGGCTCTTCCGGCGGCTGACGCGGGTGGGCGTTGACTGGCAAATGTATTCGTATGCGCAGGGACGGGATCAGCAGTTAATATCTCAGGCAAAAACAGAGTTGCGAAATGGACGCAAGGATTTTCTCTTCGTATATTTGTGTGAACTCGATCATGCCTTGCATTTGATGCGCCGGCGGCCGCAGGCCGTCGCGGCGGCATTGAGGAATCTGGAAACTGCCGGCTGGCAAGTCCATCAGGTGTTCTATTTCCCATGACCAAAGCTGTCTTGCATCGGGAATCGCATGCAGATCCCATATCCGGGCTTCCATTTTGGTGATGTCGTAATCCCCCAGCTTGCAGCCGAGCGCGCGATCCGCGCGCTCGGCCCACGGCTGCCAATCCCTGGAAGCCTGGGCAGCCCAGCTTCGCAGCGCTGGCCGGCGTTCACGGTAACTGGGCGCATAACGCCCCGCAAATACCAGAAGCGAAGTCGCCATATCGGCATACAATTTGCAAAGCACATACCGGCGATCCATCGGCTCGGTCTTTTGAGCTTTGGCCTCGATCCACTCCAGCAGGCGATGTGCAAATAAGCGCCATGCATCTTCCCGGGTCACCGGTGCGGCGGGAATTAAATTCAGCACCTCGGCATCGCCGGTTAATACCCGGCCGCGGGTGCGCAGTTCATAGCTGAAGATTTGTCCGCCCAGACGCTTTAAATACCGTGCCGGGGCCGGCTGGATTTCGATCCTGGCCGCCAGGCCGCGATCCCGCAGTTGTGTTTCAATCTCCCGACAAAGCTGTAAATGGTTGGCCGGCAGAGGACGGCAGCAGACAGCGATAAACTCCGCATCTCCTAATAACTTCCGTTGCCCCGAGTGTTGCCGCCAAAGTGTTTCTCCGCGCACCAGGCTGCCGGTGGCAATGAGCGCCCGCAGGCGCCCGCGCCAGACCGCTTCGCAAACCCGCACCACCGCGGCTTCGACTTCGCGGTCGCAGCCGCGCGCCTGCTCGTGCGAGAGCAGATACCAGGCTGGTTTGGGCAAGGCGCTCATCGTTAACCGCCTAAACGGCGGCCTGTCCCCGCGCACGCCTTTTTTCCCAGGTGCGCTGCCCCCGGGGAACCAGAGCTTGCAAATAGATTTGTTCGGTTTGCTGAATCTGCCGAGCCAAAGAATAGGCTTGCTCCACCCATCGCCGCCCTTGCCGGCCCAATCGTTGGGCCGCGCCGGGATCCGCGAGTAAGTCGTTCAATATCTCCGCCAGTTGAGCGCTGTCTCCCGCCGTAAATAAGCGCCCGGTTTGCCCATCGCGAATAATCTCGGGCACGCCGTCCACATGACTAGCGGCTACGGGCCGCGCCATAGCCAGCGCTTCGAGTAAGACCAGGGGCAAGCCTTCATACCAGGACGGCAACGCCACCACCGTAGCGGCAGCCAGCCAGCGTTCTATATTCGGCTGCCGTCCCAGCCATTTCGCCTCCAGTTCCAGGTTCCGGGCATGCATCTCAAGATGCGGGCGCAGACTGCCATCGCCCGCAAACAACAACCGCAAGCGCGGCCAGCGTGGCATAATTTTTGCCGCGGCTTCCAGCAGAACCGCATGCCCCTTCTGGGCTTCGATCCGGCCCGGAAGCAAGATGACCGGATCACTCGCGTCCCAGCCCCATTCCCGCGGCCATGCGGGCGCGGGTTGCGGATAAAAACGATTCAGATCACAGCCATTGGGAACCACCTGGATTTTATGGGCCGGCAGTCCTTTGTCCAGCCGTAAATACTCACCATTGGCGTGACTGACGGCGATCAGGACATCCACGCCACGGGCTTGCCAGCGATCCCAGCCATAATGGCGTTTCCATCCTTGCCGCCAGCTTTCCCGCAGGTGCGGAGTTTCCACCACCAGCGCCGTCCGCGCCCAGCGTGCCGCCGGCGCCGCCCGCCAACTGGCGTGGGCCAGATGCGAATGCACCACTTGGATCCGATTCCGGCGCAGCCATTCTGCCAAACGCACCATCTCCCACCCGCATCGAATGCCCGCCGGCGACCAGCCGCGCCAGATCACATCCCGCGGAAGACGGCGCCGCCACTCAGCTTCGAGTTGAGGCCGGGCAATAAGATAAATTTGAAATCTCTCGCGATCGAGGTTTTGGAGCAATCCCAGCAGATGCTCTTCCGCTCCGCCCCAGGCACAAGCGGTTGATACTTGCGCCACTTTTATGCGCTGACCTGGCATAACTCCTCCCGGACCGGCAATCCCGATTGCCGGCAAAGTTCCTGGTATGCCTCGATCAGGTTGCGCGGCCGTGGGCTCTCTTGCCCTCGGCTCAGCCAGACAGCATGGGAATTGGGATCATCGGGATGATATCCATGCATTCCTTCGGGCTTCCAATCACCATGAAACAAGGTGTCGCGCAGCATCCAACCCGCATCCGCCAGCCAGATCATTTCTCCATAGCGCCCATCGGAAAAATACACGCCTTCCTGCTGTAATTCGGATGCGGACAGCACACGTCCGTGCGGCCATTCAGACATCGCCTGGAACAACGCCCGGCGCGCCTCCGGATGGAAAAACCAGAAACGGGCCATAGTGGAGTCAAGCACGCATAAATAATCCCGGCCAAGATTGAATTCCTTCGGAATCGCAGCCGTGACTTCGCCCCGCACCGGCGCCATGCCATGATCGGAGATTATGGTGACGTTCGTGCCAGTTCCGGCCGCGTCCAGCAGTTGTTTTACATCATTTTCCAGATTCCTCAATGCCGCCGCGACGGCCTGCGGCCGCCGGCGCATCAAATGCAAGGCATG
>JAJZKY010000376.1 GCA_021803885.1 Planctomycetota bacterium | reverse complement strand
ACATATCATTGTGCAGCAGTGGGCGGAGACCGGTGATGGCCTCTTGACGGGGCTTTGCTTGCTGGAAGTGATGCATCGCAGTCGAGCCTCGCTTTCTGAACTGGTGCGCCCGATTGAACGTTATCCCCAGATATTGAAAAATGTACCGCTGGTGGCTCCGCTGTCTGGTGCGTGGGAGGAGTTGCCGGGACTCTTGGACGTGGTCGAGCAAGCCAAGCAGGATTTGGGGCATGAGGGCCGTGTCTTGATTCGCCCGTCAGGCACCGAACCCCTGCTCCGAATTATGATTGAAGGTCGTTCGCATGACCAGGCTGAGGCGTGGGTCGATAGGCTGGTGGCCGCGGTGGAATCGGCTCTGGACGCGTCGCAAGCCTCGGTGTAAGCGCAACGTTCCGTCAAGGTCTACGTATGAATGTGCCAAAAGGGGGATCGACCATGTGCGGCATTGTTGGTTACATCGGCGATCAAGATGCGTTGCCCATCTTAATGAGGGGGCTCAAGCGCTTGGAATATCGGGGATATGACTCCGCTGGCGTGGCCCTGATAGCTTCAGGGAAGGTGGCGACGGCTAAGTCTCCGGGCAAAGTGGCGATGCTGGAGACGCGTTTGGATATCCTGCCGGCTGGGTCCCCCTGTGGCATAGCCCATACCCGTTGGGCGACGCACGGGGCGCCCACGGATGAGAACGCCCACCCGCACGTCGACTGCAGTGGCAAGATTGCCGTCGTGCATAACGGCATCGTGGAAAACTACGTAGAGCTTCGAGCGGAATTGGCGGCCAAGGGCCATCGCTTTGTCTCTGAGACCGATAGCGAAGTCATTCCGCATCTGTTAGAGGAGTATGGCGCCACGGACGATTTGCTATCCGCCGCGCGTCAAACGGAAACACGGCTGGACGGAGCCTACGCGTTTCTGGCCGTCGTTGCCGACCGGCCCGACTTGCTCGTGGCGGTGCGACGGGCGAGTCCTTTAATCATTGGTCTGGCCCATCGAGCCAACTATATTGCCTCAGATTTCAGCGCTTTTTTGGATGCAACCAATCGGGCGCTGGTGCTGGAAAACGGGGACATGGCGGCAGTCACCGCCGATGATGTGACCATTTTTGATAGGACGGGCGCCGAAATTGAGCGAGAACCGATGACGGTTAATTGGGATGTGCGCCAAGCCGAACGAGGTGGCTACTCCCATTTTATGCTGAAGGAAATCATGGAACAGCCAGAAGCCTGGGCCGATTGCCTGTTAGGCCGGATTCAAAATCAGTCCATTGAAGTCGAGGCGATGGGGCTTCGTACGTCCGAACTCGCGCGCTGGCAAAGGGTCCAAATTGTGGCAGCGGGCACGGCCTATCATGCCGGTCTGGTAGGTAAGGTCCTTTTGGAAAACTTGGCGGGCATCCCCGTGGACGTGGATGTGGCCTCAGAATTTCGCTATCGACGCCCGCTTTTGACGCCCGACACTTTGGTGTTGGCCGTCTCTCAGTCAGGGGAAACGGCCGATACCTTAGCCTCTTTGCACCTCGCCCGGGAACGGGGGGTTTATACCTACGCCATCACGAACTCGGTGGGGTCGACGCTGGCGCGCGACGCCGATGCGGCCGGCTATACGTACGCTGGTCCTGAAATTGCCGTGGCGTCAACCAAGGCGTATACTACCCAGATCCTCATGATCAGCCTGTTAGCACTCGCCCTGGCCCAAGCGAGAAATCGTGCGCGACCAGACTTGGTGGATCAACTGGGGCTCTTGCCAGCGCTGGGTGAAGCGTGGTTAGCTCAGTCGGACAGCATGCGCGATTACTCGGAACTTTTAGCAGCCTCCAACCAAATGTTTTACATTGGACGCGGAATGGATTATGCCTTGGCGATGGAAGGCCAACTCAAAATGAAAGAGATTAGCTACATTCATGCGGAAGCGTATCCTGCCGGCGAGATGAAACACGGCACTCTCGCCCTGATTACGGAAGATGTTCCTGTAGTCGCGATCTCGACGCAACCCGATTTAGCGGTCAAACTGCGTTCTAATGTGGAAGAGGTGAAGGCCCGGGGTGCCAAGGTGTTTGCCGTCATTGATCAGTCGCAGCGTAGTGCTTGGGGCCAAGATGCCATGGCGGAGGTGCATCCTCCTTCGCCGTGGTTGTCTCCCGTCTTGGCCGCCATGCCGCTTCAGTTGCTAGCCTACTGGACGGCGGTTGCTCGCGGGGAAGACGTTGATAAGCCAAGGAACCTGGCCAAGAGTGTCACCGTGGAGTAAAGCATGATGGACGGATGGCGGTGTTGTCGTTTCACAAAATAGTTGCGTACTTGCCAATAAAGATGCGTACCGTGCCTATAAAGATCCGTACTGGGATCAGGATTCGCGGGCGCATCTTCCCTTTTATTGACAATAAAGTTGCGTGACGGAGCGACGGCACAGGTGCTGCTGTGGCGACCTTGTGACGGGACTAATGGACCGGTTAGTTAGTTAGCTTGAACCTCCCGGCCCTAAAGGGCGGAGATTCTGGGGGAACCACCATGGCTGCGTCGCGGGTCGAGAGACCCTCGGAGTGACCCTCCTGACTCGCCACCGCTTATCCCGCCAGCAACATGCCGGGGTTCAGCCGGACTACGCCTTAACGCCCTTTTGAGAGGGACGGGACGGCGATACGTGATCCGTTGGGGGACTAACCGCTCCCCGGGGCGAATCTCCCCATGCATCCCCTTATTGAGGATGTTCACCGCACCGACGCCATCGCGATGCGCCCGATAGTGACAGGCGCGACAACGATAGGTACGGCCCGCCACCTTGGTGAGGTGGCCGCATTGCGGCCACGTTTGGGACGGGTACGCCTCACTGATTTGCACGAGCTGGATACCCTGCCGACGAAGCTTGGATGCCAAGTATTGTTCCAACCGCCCGAACTCCAGCGCCCCAACCTCTTGATGGGTCCTCCGGGATCGACGGTGCCGTTTCTTGTGGTTGAGGGTACCAAGATCCCCCGCGTACAGGATCGTAATTCCGTAAGCGAAGCAAAACGCGACGATCTGATTGGCGGCATGATGCAGTGCATTGCGGGTAATCCGTTCAGATTTTTGGCTGGTGCGGTGTCGCGCCCGGTTAAGGCGTTTCCGCCGCCGGGACCCGGGTTTCGTGCGGCTCCGCTTTTTCTGGAGCTTGGTCAGCGCTTTGGCGCGGCCTTGCTTAACGGAGCGGAGGCCCCGACCGGCGATCGCTAAGGCCTCTTCGCCATCGGACACCATGCCGAGGTGAATGACGCCAATATCGAGTCCTCCAGCCTTGCTGGAGGGGACGGGCACGGGATCAGGCATCTCGCGGGTGACGGTCAGATAGATCGCACCGTACCCCAACTCGGCTTGCACCATCGCGCCGGTCGGCATGGGTACCGGGAGATGCACCCGAATCGGGTCGCGCCCGCGCCCGAGGGGCAACAGCAGAGACGACCCTTCCCTTTTCAGAGCTTGACCTTTGAAGATCGGATTGAAGTATCGACGACGGCGGAAGGGATATCGCGCCTGCGGATCGCCGTGCTTGCGTTTTGTGCGCACCCCCTCAATCGTCGCGGAGAACTTCTCGATGAGTGCTTGAACGGTTTGCGAGTGTAACGGGAAGCGTCGTTTGAAATGCGCCTTGAGTTGGGATTCCGTCGGCCACGGCCAATGCCGCCGACGGCAGAACCGGTGAATCTTTACCAGGCGCGTCCACAAGTCTCCCGCCGCCCGACGGGCATCGGATGCTTTTGCCCACTCGGTCGGGGACAAGGACACGCGATACGAGGAGACGGTCGTTTCTTGCATGAGGCGCCCCCGTTCTTGACGCGCTATTGCGTCCATTGTACCCTCGGTCTATGGACAATTCAAGCGACTACAGAACCGGTAGACATTGTGTCTTCACCCTCCATGTACATTGGGTCTTTGTTGCCAAGTCTCGGCGGTTGGTCTTCACGAAAGCGATTTTGGAGGACCTGTGGGCCATCTTTTCCGACGTGTGCCAGGACTTCGAAGCGACCTTGGAGGAATTCGACGGCGAGCAGGATCATGTGCAATGGCTGATTACCTACCCGCCGAAGGTCGCCATTTCCCGACTGGTGAATAGCCTCAAGGGCGTCTCCTCCCGACTGATCCGTAAGCCGCACTATCCAAGCCTTGAGCGAGCGCTGTGGGGCGGCAGCCTCTGGTCCCCCAGTTATTTTGCCGGGTCGGCTGGAGGAGCCCCCCTGTCGATCATCAAGCCATACATCGAGCAACAGGAAACGCCGGATTGACCCCTCCGGGGTCAGCGCCTGATATCTCCGCCCTGAACGACGGAGTTTTACGGCGCATCTGATAAACCTAGGAAAAAATGTGACATCCCACGGACTGAGAGCCTGCCCATGCAAGCAGAAGTCTATCGGCATGGTTAGATGATACGTCTGCTGAAATCGCCTTAGATTGGCTGCAATCGCCGCATTGGTCGCGAGAGGAGTCTTAGACCCATCGTGCGCCGTTTTGAGGATGGAACCGAGGGTAGAGCCTTAGCCGCTACGCCAACGCAGGGGCTGTCTGACCGGCGGTTCCGGAACTTGGCGGGGTTGCTGAGACAGGCGATGCGTCCGATCACCGATCACCCCAGCGAAGAACTGAGGGTGCTGGGGCGGGTTGCGACGTGGTGGCGGGATCGTACGGTATGGCGCACATCGGGTACAATAGAAACACCACAGGAGGTGGCCCCATGGCGGATGAGCGGCAGTTAAGTCCCTTAGTGGACTTTCTCTTTAAACGCTTGTTTGGCGACGAAGAACGCACCGACATTCTCATTGCGTTTTTGAACGGCATCTTTGAGGATGCCGGCGCACCACGGGTAACGTCGGTCCAACTCCTGAATCCCTACATCGACAAGGATGCGCTAACGGATAAGATGTCGGTCTTGGACATTGTTGCCCGTACGGACCAGGCGATCCTCATCGATATCGAAATCCAAATCCGCAACACCGGGGAAATGCGCGAGCGCAGCCTGTATTATTGGGCCAAACTCTACGAAGGGCAGTTGCACGAAAGCGACACGTATCATACCCTGCGGCCTACCATTGCGATTAACGTGCTCGACTTTGTGGAAATACCCAACGATCGGGTGCATAATGTGTTTCAACTGCGCAATCAAGACGGGGCATTGTTCACGGACCATTTGACGTTACATTTTCTCGAAGTGCCGAAACTCGCTCGAGCGATGCTCCACGAACAGACCGCGCTCATTCGCTGGCTCGCCTTTTTGAAAGTGAAGACGGCCGCCGAGCGCGAACGCTTAGTGAAAGGAGATCCGATCATGGAGAAAGCCTTTAATGCGTTGGAGTTTCTGAGTCACGACGAACAAACCCGCCAGCGCTACGAAGCCCGGCAAAAAGCCTTGCACGATTATGCGACCGCCATGGAAACGGCCAAGCAGGAGGGGCGGCAAGAAGGGCGGCGAGAAGGGCTGCTCGAGGAACGGCAGGCTACCGCGAAACGACTCTTGCTGAAGGGCCTCAGCGTC
>JAJZKY010000375.1 GCA_021803885.1 Planctomycetota bacterium | reverse complement strand
GATTGAAGAGTGCAGAGGAAACTCTTCGCGCCATCCAGTCCGGTGAAGTGGATGCCTTGATGGTTTCCGGCCGACGGGGAGAGCAGGTGGTTACTCTGAAAGGCGGCGAACCCAGCTATCGCATGCTGGTGGAGGCAATGAGCGAGGGCGCGGCCACTCTGTCACGAAATGGTGAACTGCTCTACTGCAATCAAAGGCTTGCAGAACTGATGGGCCGGACGCCAGGGAAAATCGCTGGAATTACGGTGCAGTCCATGGTTGCGGAAGCAGAGCGAGACAGATTTGAAACTCTGCTCGCCGATGCTCGAAGGACGATCGCGAAAGGCGAATTCAGCCTCCGCAGGGCTGACGGAAGTCTGATCCCGGTCTATTTATCTCTCAACCGGCTTCGAGGATACAAGGGTCAGGTTCTGGGCATGGTGATCACGGACCTGAGTGAGCAAAAGCGCAGGCAGGCTGAGGAGATCAAGCGGACTGAAACGATGCACCGGCTCCTGCTGGAGCGTACGCTTTCAGCGCAAGAGGAGGAGCGGCGGCGGATTGCGCGCGAATTACATGACGAATCAGGCCAGTTGCTGACTGCTCTTCTGGTCGGCTTGCGTGCCCTGGAAGACGCTCGGAAACTTGCAGATGCCAAGGTGCAAGTGCAGCAACTGAGGGCAATCGCTGCCCAGGCTATCGACGAGGTTGGGCGGCTTGCCCGCGGGCTTCACCCATCGGTTCTGGACGACCATGGTCTGGGTGTTGCGCTGAGCCGATACGTTGCCGAGTACGCGAAGACGCACAAGATAGCTGTGGATCTCGCGCTCAATGATCTTGACTCTTGCAACCTGCCGCCTGATGTCCAGATCGCGTTGTATCGAATACTCCAGGAAGCCCTGACGAACGTCGCCAGACACTCGGGCGCCAAGTCGGTCACCATTCGATTCACCCGTTCGGCCACGACGATGGAGATAGCAGTCAGCGATGACGGATGCGGCTTTGACGCTAAGGCCGTCGCCGTCTCCTCGCATCGCCTGGGAATTCAGAGTATGCGCGAGAGAGCGGCGTTGTTGGGCGGAACGATCAGTCTCACTTCTCAGCGCAAGGGAACCAGGATTCTGGTGCAAATCCCGCTCGATCACCAGGAGTTCGATCCCACGGAGAAGCGAAGGAGCACCTGAAATGGCAATGCGCATACACAAGATCAGAGTCATGATCGTGGATGACCACGCAATTCTTCGCGCAGGGCTCAGGATGTTGGTCAATGCCCAGGCCGATATGGAAGTCGTCTCCGAGGCTTCCGATGGAGCGATGGCGGTTCAAACCGCACGGGAAACGAAACCGGATGTAGCTTTGCTGGACCTGACCATGCCTCGGGTTGGGGGTATGAAGGCGCTGCAGTCGATGGCGCGAGACTGCCATGAAGTCCGGGTGCTCGTGCTCACGATGCATGATGACTCTGCGTACTTAAGATCGGCGTTGGCTGCCGGAACCTCTGGCTATCTGTTGAAACGGGCGGTTGATTCTGAGCTGATTTCTGCCATCCGAGCAGTGTATCGCGGCGGAATCTTCGTGGATCCGCGCTTGGCGAATATTCTTGTCCAGGATGTGCTCGCGAAGAAAAGTACAAAAGCTCATTCCACGCGTCCCGTGAATATCCTTAGCCGCCGTGAACTGCAGGTACTCAGCCTTGTGGCGCGGGGCTATACCAGTGCGGAAATAGCCAAACAGATTTGTGTGGGTGTGAAAACGATCGAGACATATCGATCACGCCTCGCTGAGAAGCTCGGACTGCGGACGCGTAGTGATGTGATTCGTTTTGCCGTGCAGATGGGTCTGCTGACCCCGGAAGCGCTGGAAAGTGAGCCGGACGGCTCGACTCGGTAGGAGTTTTATCGTAGGCGGATTTTCAACCCCGTAGATGCCGCAATAGCCCAAATATGCTTTTGTCAGGGTATCCCTGACATCCGCCCTTATTTTTAGAAGAATCCCCGATAGCCAGGTCATTCCAGTTCCCGCACACTTAAGTTCTGCTGCACGAGTCCAGCTTCACTATGGACAGAGCCGGTCACACGCCAGTCATAGTTTCGGAGGAAGACGCGATGGCACCGTCATCAATTGCCTTGCAGTCGTTATGGATCATTGAGGCACTTCCTCCTCGTCGTTCGATCACCGCACCACTAACCAATATCGTTATCAAAACCGTTGGCGAAAAGGCAGGATGCTCATGAGCACTCCCAACTATCTCACATTTAACCCCGAGGCCTTTCTTGCGAACGCTGGTCTTGGCCGAAGAATCATCGTAGTGAAGCCGAAGCAGCCCATTTTTTCTCAGGGAGATCCGGCAAAATCTGTGTTTTACATTCAGAAGGGAAGGGCAAAACTTACGGTGGTTTCACAGAACGGCAAAGAGGCCACCCTCACGCTTCTTTACTCCGGTGACTTTGTCGGAGAAGAGTCTCTCGCGACAGTGCCCGGGCTGCACTTGTCCACCGCTGTTTCAATTACGGCATGTACT
This sequence comes from Planctomycetota bacterium, assembly GCA_021803885.1. The sequence goes on along the minus strand of JAJZKY010000375.1, from coordinate 3,002 downwards.
GCACTGGAGATCGGGCGCGCAGAGATGATCCGCGTGATGCACGAGGAGCATGAGTTCTCCGACTTCTTTTTGAGGTTTCTCCTGGCCCGCAGCATGCGCACACAAGCCGATCTTGTGGATCAGCTCTTTAACTCCAGCGAGAAGCGCTTGGCGCGAATACTCCTGTTGATGGCGGAATTTGGAAAGCCCGGTGAACCGAATACCTTCATCCCACCTGTTACGCAGGAAACTCTGGCCGAGATGATTGGGACCACACGATCCCGCGTCAGCTTCTTTATGAATCGCTTTCGCAAGCTGGGCTTTATTGATTACGACGGCCGCATCCAGGTGCACAAGTCGCTGCTTAATGTGGTCCTGCTCGATCAATTGCCGGAGCATAATTCTGAAAAGCCGCCGCTTCAGTACGTTGCCTGCGGCTCTCCCGGACAACAGGGTTGATTCAGCCTACAGATTGGGCACGTCCCTGTGTGTCAGCGGTACATTAGAGACCTCCTGCGGCCCACGGACTAATGAGCCGTTAGGCTGCCTGTTTGCCTCACAGAGCGTTCATGCGGCGAAGCGTCAGGAAGCGAATGGTTGCTGGCGTATAGGGCTTGGATTGTACAGAATGGACATGGAGTTTGCTGGATTTCTGGAGAGGTCATGTCCATCACGCCTGGCGGAAACAATCGCAGGCATTCCGAGCAGGTCAGCTACATGAAAAGCTCACCTTTGGAATGTTTTCCCTACCGCGGCATCTGCAAGGGATCAGGCTGGCGCTGATGGCTTATCGGTGGCGCCGCCGCGGCTCGAACCAGAGCTGCTATCGTGCTTAAAAGCTCTTCGATATGCGTTCGTCCCTTGGCGAAGAAGGCGTCGACGACCACTCCGTCAGGAAAGCATAGACCGGATTCGCAGTTGCCGCTCATCGCAATCACCGGAATCGAGGAAAAGCGCCGGCGCACGACGGAGAGGAACTCGTAGCCCGACATTCGCGGCATGTTGAGATCGGAGATAATGACATCCGGAGCTGCCAGCTTTAGTTGCGTCAGAGCATCCAAGCCATCAGCTGCTGTCGCAATATCGTAGCCTTCTTCGTTGAGCAGCATTCCGATGGCCTCGCGGATGCATGGGTCGTCGTCTACCAGAAGGATGCTTTTCCTGGGCGTGTCTGTCATCTCCGTTACCTCGTCGAGGATCTAGAAAGACTGAACTTCCTACCGCATAGAATGCCACCCTGGGAGTTAGGCGCCTGTTCAATACAAGACACGGCTCTCGATATTCGCGTTGGGCAGAATCTTTGCATCCGACAGCCAGCGCAGGCGGCGTGAGCGATTTTGCACAGCCATCCTCGAGGTAAGCTGCCAAGGATGAATACAGGAACTATGCTGCATGACGAGGCTTAGCAAGATGCCACGCGGCATGGCCACAGCGACGATCTTCGTGCCCTTGCCGCTGAGCGACAAGATCCGCTCCCCCGAGCGTTGCCAATTGCAGTGCATCCATCATGCGCTTGCGTCATGCAAACTGAACCAATAATACCGTCGCCAGCAAAACATACAGCGCACCGGCCGCAGTGCAAACATGCTGAGCAGGCCATCAAATGACCGCAACTCGGCTTGTTTGAATTTAAGTGAGTTACAGCGAGGGCACTCGCGCCTTATCCAGAGCAGACGTGGTACCCAGCTGGGCCATGACCGGCTTGAAAAGTTCATGTCAACCACTTCCCGCGCCCCAAGGCCAGGCGCCGCCACTATATGCTTCCTTCCCCCAGGCTGGAGTTGGAGTCCAGCCATGAGATCAGTGACCCTATGCTGCCGATGGCCAGCGCCATCGACGAATCCGCAACTCCGTAATACAGGTTGATGGTGTCTCCGTCCGCGCCGATCGTCTTCCCGCTGGGGAACACCGCATCCTTAACATCTCCACAGCCTCATAAGCTGCTTCAGGACCACACATCCATGAGGCTCCGCTGCAAACAGATCTCGACCTCTGTCATCAATCATCTGAAAACGTATTTTCTTAATAAGGACCATTGTCGCTCCTGTTGCACTGTTCCTTACTTCAATGGTGCTCGTTCGGAGAGAATCCTGAAAGCCTGAAGGCGAGAGAGAAGAAACTGACTACTAACTCGAGCATATACCTGTAAGAACCGTCATGCCGGCTGCCCCGTAAGGCGCAATGCTCAAATTATGCCCATGATCAGAAGCACAACAACAATCAACAGGATCAGCCCCAATCCTCCGGTTGGATAATAGCCCCAGTTTCTGCTGTGCGGCCACCTGGGCAGAACGCCGAAGAGCGCTAAAAGTAAAATCACGATGAGCACAGTTCCAAGCATGTTTCTCTCCTCATCCGACTGCATACTGGCAGCATTGATTAAGATAAGCAGCGGCATCTCCGTGGCCGCTGCGGATAGACGATTACGTTAACGCAAGCTCCCCGTCGTTCTATCGACCGGGCTACCGATTGCTTCGCCTGATACCACCAGTTCCACCCTGCGGTTCTCCTGGCGGCCACTGGAATTATCGTTTGAGGCCACCGGTACTGTATTTCCAAAACCTCTTGCGCTCACCGAGCTTGCCGATACGCCTTGTTCTACCAGGAAATCGCGCACTGCGTCAGCGCGTTTCTCAGACAGCTTTTGATTCATTTCATCATTACCAACATTGTCGGTGTATCCGCCAACCTGAATGTTGAGTTCGGGGTAGGCGATCAGTATTCCGGCAACCTTCGCCAGTTTCTCCCTCGCGCCCGGCTTCAACGAATACGCTCCTGTGCCAAACAGGACATCGGGCATGCTGACGATGAGTCCACGTGCGCTGTCACGAGTGGCGAGTATCTTGTTCAGCCGCTCAGACAACTGCGCACGCATAGCTGCCTTTTCGCCATCCGCCTGGCGTTCATTTTGCTGTGCCTGTTGTGCGACTAGACGGGACTGGTCGGCATCGGCCTGAACCGCAGTAATGGCCGCTGCAGACTCTACTTGGTTGGCAGCCATGTCGGCAGCATAGGGTCACTGA
>JAJZKY010000374.1 GCA_021803885.1 Planctomycetota bacterium | reverse complement strand
TACACTGGTTGCAAGCGGAATTTCGTATTTACAAGGGATCAGGCCAATGGTTCACAGGGGCGCGATTGTTGTCTCCCAAAGAGCCAACCCAATCATTCCCATATTGCTTTTCGCCGTGACGGGCATGTGGGCCCAACTCGCGCCACATCCCGCACATGCCGGACTCAAGGCCATGGCGGCGAAGGACTGGCAGCGCGCGGTTCATGACTTTACGGAAGCATTAAAAATCACTCCCCAGCGCCCGCGCGTCTGGGCCAATCTGGGCATCGCCGATGTCAGCCGCGGTCATTTCGCGGAAGCCATTCATGCCTACCGCAAGGCACTGGCGCTGGACCCGCAAATGGGGCCGGCACGTTTTAATCTGGCATTGGCTTATATGAAAAGCGGGGATATGACAGCGGCGGCCCGGCAGTTGCGGATCTACCGCAAGTTTTTTAAATCCAATGACTACCGCGCCGCCTTGCTCGAAGCCAACTGCGAATTAAGCCTGCATCATTATCACCGTGCCATCGCGCTGGCTCATCCCCTGCTGGCCGGCCATGGCCGAAATCTGGCGCTCGATTATGTGCTGGGCACGGCGTACATACATGCCGGTCAACTGCAGCAAGGTGAAGTTCTGGTCAATCGCATTATGGGGCAGGGGGATAATCCGGTGGGGCATCTCATGCTGGGCGACGCGTATGCCCGCAACATGAAATTTGCCCTGGCGGAGAAACAATACCGCCGGGCGATCGCCATGAGCCCCAGGCTGCCATTGGCGCATCAACGGCTGGCGGAGACGGAGCTGCGGGCCGGGGATTCCGCCGCGGCGCTGCGGAATTTCCGCCGCGAATTCGCCCTCGACCCCAACGATTACGACACCAATTTTTATCTCGGCTATCTTTTACGCAAACACGGCCATTTGCGGCAGAGCCGGCATTTTCTTCTGCGGGCGCTGGCCATGAATCCCCGCGCCTTTCAGCCACAGCTGCAACTGGGCCTGCGGGATGTCGCCGCACGGCATTGGAAGCGGGCTTATCAGCGCTTGCAAGCGGCCATAAAAATCAATGCCGGGGACATTCAGGCGCATGTATTATTGGGAGAAGTGGACTACCGTCTGCATCAGGATGCCCAGGGCCGGGCCGAACAGCAGATGGTCAGGAAATTGACCCTGGCGGCGCAAAACCGCGCGACGAAAGTCCAGACGCTCAATGGGCGTCCGACGAGCGGCGGAAGCGCCCAGTGATTCCACATTATTCGATCATGTCACGCAGCTCAAACCAGATTCAGAATGGCCGCTGGATCGGCTGGTATGGATTGGCCGGAATATTTTTGAGCGCCTTGTCCCTGTTGGCTGGGCCCAAACCCCAGCCTTCCCTGACTCAACTTAAGGCCAGAGCCAAAAGGGAAGTGCGATTGCAACACAATCATCGGGCTGTCATTGCTTTGCAGCGGGCTGTAACCGCGGATCCCCATTGGAAGCTGGGCTGGTGGGATCTGGCTGATTTGCTGTACCAGGGGAAACAGTATCCCGCCGCCGCGGTGGCTTTCCGGCGTTTGGCTTCGCTGACTCCTAAAGTCGGGTTGCCCTGGGCCATGCTGGGCCTGTGTGAGTTCGAGCAGCGAAATTTTGAAAATTCCCTGAATCACATACAACAAGGCCGGGCGCTGGGCCTGCCCAATGACGCCAATCTGCAAGCCGTGGTCATTTACCACGAGGCGCAGGACATGCTGGTGCTGGAAGAATTCGACCAGGCCAATTTCATCCTGCACACCTTTGCCGTGGCCCATAAGCCTTATCCCGGCGCCATTCTGGCCTTTGGCCTGGCCGCTTTGCATCTGGGTTTAGCCAGCGAACAAGCCGAAAAAATTTTAGGCCCCGCCCGCCTCAAATTGCTTCAGGCCGTGGGGCAGGCGCAATATTTAGCCGCAGAAAAAAAATATGCGCTGGCACGCCAACGATACGCGCGAATCATTTCACATCATCCCAACCTGCCCTACTTGCATTACGCCTACGGCCAGATCTTATCCAACAGCGGCAGAATCACGGCCGCACAGTCCGAATATCACAAAGAGATCCAAATCAATCCGGATGGCATCAGCGCGCGCTTGCAGATCGCAACCCATGAAATCGCCATGGGAAATCTGGTCCGGGCATTATTCTGGGCGCGGCAGTCGTTAAAATTGCAGCCGTATAATTTTGCCGCACAGTTCATGATGGGGGATATATTGTTCCGGCAAAACCATCCCCGGCAAGCCTTGCCGTTCATTTTGCACAGTGAATTGTTGCAGCCCAATAACAGTCAAATCCATTATTTGCTGGCTCAGATATACTTGCATTTACATCAGATGCAAGCCGCGCTCCGCGAGCAGAAAATTTTTATGCGTCTGCATAAGATCATATCCCGATATATGTTCACGGGAGTACTGCCGGCATCCGTATATTTGCCTTCATCCCGCCAGCCGTCCACGCGGGCCAAACATAAAACCCGGCCGTCACCATGATAAAAAAGGCGGCCAACGACTGGATGAAACAATCAGATGATTCAGGAGAAAACAATGAAACTCATGCGGAAGCAGGGAATGTGGATGGGGTGGATTTTATGGCTGGCCATGGCCGGCTGGAGCCAGGCGAATGCGCCCAAGATCGCCATTCACAAGCGGACCGGCGAAGTCATGGTGGACCTGGTTGTCACCAATCATCAGGGCAAAATCATTAAAAATCTTCAGCCCAGCCAGCTGCAGGTTCTGGATGACGGGCACCCGCAGGCGATCTCAAGTTTTCGCATGGTGGCGCATTCGGTGCACCTGACCCGCAGCCAGCTTTTGCGCGCGGGCTTCAGCACCGCGCTGCGGCCGCAGCCGTTCAATGTGACGGTCATGGTGTTTGACGCGATGAGCAATGCCGGCCGGCAATTGGGCAAGACGGCGGCCACGCACTATATCGAAAAAGTCATGGGGCCGCGCGATTATGTCGCCGTGTATGACATCAACAATATGCTCTACGCGCTGCAGGGCTTTACCCATAATAAAGCCAAGCTGCTGCGGGCCGTGGATGAGGCCACCAGCGGGACCTCGCGTTCATTCGCGAATCTGGCATTGCGCGGCACCCAGCTCCAGGCCCAGGCGATGCAGCTGCAGCGGCAGGCCACCCTGGCGCTGCAGGCCACCGGCGCCGGGGGGAGAGGCACGACAGGACCATCGGCGGGAGCCATCGGCGCCATGGTGCAGTCGCAGATGGATGCCATGATGGCCAATATGATTCAGGGCGCGGCGGCGATGCGCGGGGAGCAGGGCAGTTGGGCTTCCCTCACCGCATTAGGCAGCATCGTGAATGGCTTGAGCCTGCTGCCGGGGCGCAAGGAGCTGCTCTATTTCAGCCAATATCTGGGCGCCAACAGCAACACCAGTTTTGTGCTGCGCAATCTGATGCGCAACGCCAACCGCGCCAATGTCAGTTTCTATTGCATTGACACCGCCGGGCTGAGCCTGAACTCGAGCGCCTCGAATGTGGCCGGCGCCCTGAATTATGCCGCACAGGTCAGCCGGCAGCAAACTTCGCAGGGAAGCATGGGAGCCGTAAGCCAGGCGGAGGCAACCCAATCCGAGACGATGCAGAATATCAAATACGCCGGGCGGCTGAATGTCATGACCGAACTGGCGACCGCAACCGGAGGTTTTCTGGCCGCGCACACCAATGCCTTGGATCCTTTCATCAATGAAATTGGCCAGGACATGCATGAGCATTATGAGCTGACCTACAACCCGGCCGGCGGATTGAATGGCAAATACCACACGATTCTGATATCGGTGAAGGGCCATCCCAACTGGACCGTCCGCGCCCGCAAAGGCTACTACGCGATTCCGCGCCTGGCCTCGCCGGAACCTTCCTATGCCATGCCGGTGTTTGCGCTGCTGGCGAAGACACCGCCGCCGCAGCAGCTGCCGCTGCAAACCGGAGAATTTCAATTTCCGGTCAGCGCGGTCACGCCGACCGTGGATTTGATGACCACCATCCCGCTTTCCGGCATGCGGCCGGTGGCGGCTACCCCCGCGCAAATCCAGCAGAATGCCCAAATGAAAGGCCGCGATGTGGTGCATTTTGTCGTGCTGCAGGTCATCCGCGATTCCAACGGCAGCGTGGTGCAAAACTTCAGCCAACCGTATACCTTTACTCCCGCGGCGGGACAGGCGAAGCAATTTCTGATGCACAACGTGATTTTTGAGCGCAAAACCGATCTGCCCGCCGGCGATTACAGCGTGCAGACCGCGATCTATGAACCCAGCGATCAGGCTGCCAGTGTGATCAAAGCCCCGCTGCATGTCCCGGCCGGCGCGGCCAACAGCGTACGGCTGAGCAGCATTGTGGTGGTGGGCGGCATGGTAAGAATGGCGGCGAAGCCCAAGATTGATGATCCGCTGGATTATCGGAACATGCGCATTTATCCCAACTATAACCATGTCATGATCGCGGATGCCAAAAAGGTCATGGGCTTTTATTTCGTGGCCTATGTGCCCAAAGGCGCGCCGCCGGCGCAGTTGACCATGACCTTCAGCGTGAACGGCACGCCGCTGGCCGCGCCCACCGCGCCCTTGCCGGCGCCCGATGCCGAGGGCCGGATTGCCTACGTGGCCAATATTCCCTCGGCGGCTTTTCCTCCGGGCACCTATGGCCTGCAGATCAAAGTGCAGGCGGGCAACCAGAGCGCGACCCGGTCCACGAATTTTGTGATCACGGCCCCGGGCGCCGCGGCGGGAAAATAAACCTCTGCGGAAATTGCAATCGTGACAGGAACCGGCCCGCATCATGCGGGCCGGTCCGGGAGAATGGGCATGATACGGAAAATGCGCAGGTGGATGATTTTTCTCGGAATGTTGGCCGCCTGTGGCGGTTCGGCCTGGGCGCAGTTTACATCCCTGACCGGGCATTGCACCGATCTGCAGGGCAAGCCCATTGTGGGCGGCATTGTGGTCATGCACCGGACCGATGAGCCGGAAGCATACGACTATAAAGTCCGCACGAATAAGAAGGGTTTTTACCAGGATTACGCCCTGCCCCTGGGCGTATTTACCGTAAGTCTGTACAGTGCGGCGGGCAAGCGGCTGGCTGTGCAGCAGAATATTCAAACCGGGTACACCCGGAAGCTGAATTTTGATCTGCGCAAGCTGGTTCATGTGGTGCCTTCCGCGCCGCCGCCGCCGCCGGGCGGCATTGCCATGCCGGCCGGATCGGCGGCCAAAACCGCGGCCGCGATCAAGGCCATGCAGGAGCGGGCCAAACTGCTGCAACAGCTCAACGCGCTGGTGACGCAAAACAATACCCTGGTGAAAAGCAAGCAATGGCCGCAGGCCATTGCGGTACTGCAGAAAGCCATTTCACTCGATGCCAAAATCGGCGTTCTGCACTCCGATCTGGGCCGCGATTATATGGGCGCGGGCCAGTATCCGGAGGCCATGGCTGAATTCCAGAAGGCCATTTCGCTGAACCCCAAACACGCCAGCTATTGGATCGGGTTAGGCAATGCCCAGGTAAAAACCGGCCATCCC
>JAJZKY010000373.1 GCA_021803885.1 Planctomycetota bacterium | reverse complement strand
CCGGTCGATATATCTGAAAATTATTATCTTGGGCGTCACCATCAGCTCCGTGCTGCTGGGGGGGTGCAGCTTCTTTGATCTCGGCCACCCGAGCCTCAGGAGCCCGGATGCCTCGCTGAAAATTCCCGCCATCAAGCATGCGGCCGATCATCATGATGTTGCCGCCATCCCCACCTTGATCCGGGACCTGAACTCCACCGATCCGGCCGTCCGGTTTTATTCCTCCTATGCCCTCAAGCGAATAACCGGTCGAGAGCTCGGCTATGAATATTACGCACCCGAGATTCAGCGCCGGCTCGCCATTGCGCGATGGGATCAATGGGCCGCCACTCATCTTCATAAGCCGCGATCATCGGCAGGCGGTACGCCATGAAAAGACGCCATCGATGTCGCGATTGTTCGCTGGGTACCGCTCAGAATCTCGGTGACGGGCGGGTGTTTTACCATCTGAGCCGCTCCATGACGCTGGCCCTGATCCCGGAACTCCGCGAGGAGATCATCGAACTCATCGCCCATTATCAGCCGAAACAACTGATCCTCGACCTTGAAACACTGGATCGTTTCGGCGGTGCGGGCCTCGCCGGGTTGGTGGAGACCATGCAGTTGCTTCCACCGGGGGGGCGCCTCTACATTCTCCACCCGCCCAAGATGGCTCGTGGCATCATTCAGATCGGCCGCCTGGAGAATCTCTTCACCATCGTTGATGACATGCCGCCGGACGAAGCCCAGCAGTTGCTGCAGGGAGTCCGCATGAACTTTGAAAGCGGGCCGGAACCCGCGAAAGGCACCCATGCGACAAACCATTGAGCTCATTGGAGAATTCGGACTGCTCCTCCGCGATTCGGTTGCCGCCATCGGACCATCCCTGTTTCGCGGCCGCGGAAGCCGCCTGAGCTGGCACAATCTATGGCTACAGATGAACCGTATTGGCATCGACAGTCTGCCGATTGTAATTCTCGTGATGGCAAGCATTGGTGCTATTCTTGCGATGCAGATGGCGCCGGAACTGGCGAAATTCGGCATGGTGCCGGTTACGGCCGAAGTGGTGGCATTGGCAACTTTCCGGGAAATGGGGCCGCTGGTTTCCGCCGTTGTTCTGACGGGATTCGGCGGGTCCGCCATTGCAGCGGAAATCGGCACCATGGTGGTGGGGGAGGAAATCGAGGCCCTTGAGGCACACGCCATCGATCCGGTACGGTTTCTCGTCGTGCCGCGGCTGCTGGCGTGCATCGTCATGATGGTGTGTCTGACGGTGGTGGGAGACTTGGCGGCCATCGCCGGCGGCATGCTGATAGGGGGGATGTTCCTGCATCTGAATCCTGTTCAGTTTTATGAACATGCCGTGAAGCTTCTCACGGTCGGCGATTTTATCACCGGGCTGATCAAGGCGGCGGTATTCGGGCTTGAGATCAGCATTATCGCCTGCTTTCTGGGGTTGAAGGTGCGTGGCGGGGCGCAGGGGGTGGGCATCAACACCAGCCGTACCGTGGTGATGACGATTGTGGCGCTGATCATCACCGACCTGTTTTTCACGACGATCTTCTTTTATCTCGGGGTTTGATGTTCCATGATCTCACCGCAACCCACGCCGCGAGAACCGATTATCGAACTCAAGGGCCTCCGTAAAAACTTCGGAGACCAGGTGCTTTACGACGGCCTGAATCTCCAGGTCTTCCCCGGCGAGACGCTCGTGATCATGGGGGGCTCCGGGTCCGGAAAGTCCACCCTGCTGCGAATTCTCATGGGACATCTCCCCTACGACGAAGGCAGTGTCCTCATTCACTCGCATGAACTCCAGGATTTTTCCCGGCGTGAACTCAATGCCTGGCGGCTCATGGTGGGTGTGCTTTTCCAGACCGGCGCACTGTTCAATTCCATGTCGCTGAGGGAAAACCTCGCTCTGCCCGTCCGGGAGCACACCGATCTGCCCGAGGAACTGATTCAGATCATGATCAAGATATATCTGCAGCTCGTAGGTCTGCGCGAAAGCATCGACCGAATGCCCTCAGAGCTCTCCGGGGGCATGAAAAAACGGGGCGGTTTGGCGCGGGCGCTGATGATGCAGCCGCGTATGCTGTTTTATGATGAGCCGACCGCCGGACTCGATCCCGTCAGCAGCGCCCAGATTTCGCAACTGATCCTCGACCTGAAGCAAAAAATGGATGTGACCAGTATCGTCATTACTCATGACATGAAAGCCGCGTTTGAGGTGGCTGATCGGATGGCACTGCTTGCCGGGAAACGCTTCCACCTGATCGGTACACCGGAGGAATTTCGAACTTCCAAAGACCCGCTGGTGCGCCAGTTTGTCGACGGATTGCTGGAAGGGCCCTTGAGCCCTCAATCGGACCAGCAGGCATATGAAGCGGATTTGTTACACAGGGATACGGATTAACAGGTGATCTATGGCTAAAAAACAAGGTGATGCGCTGCGTGCGGGCGTGTTTATGATACTGAGCCTGCTGGCGATAGTGTTTATTATTGTCGCGATCAAAGGCTTCGCGCGTGTCTTCATGCCGACGCAGACCGTTACGGCACGATTCACACTCCGGGCCGATCTGGGCGGCCTCAATCGCGGAGACAACGTCCGTATCGGCGGCTACACGGTCGGTTCAGTTCAATCCATTAATATTAAATCGTCCCGGCCGCAACCCTGTATCGATGTCACCTTCACCATTCCCAAGCGATATGTCCTGCGTAAAGGGGTATATCTCGCTGTGGGAGGCACCGTGACCGGCACAAGCTGGCTGAATTTCAGTTCGCTGGGCACCGGCGCTCCGATACCGGCGGGAACCGTCATCCCCGGCCATGCCGGCGGGCCGGCGAATGAACTGGCGCGAGCCTCAGCCATCATGCCGGCTGTTGCCGCAATCCTCAATCAAGTACGGACCACGACCCTTCCGAAGGTCAACACGGCTCTGACACAAATCGGCTCCGCCGCCAACTCCTTTGATCTCGCGGCCACATCGGCCGATAAGACGCTCTCCACCGTGCAGCCCCGCGTGCCGGAAATCATTCATCATTACAATCGGTTCACCTCCAGCGTCGCCTACGCCATGAATCAGGCGGGCAAATTGATTCACTCCGGCCGCAAAACCGCTCTGCCCGATATCAACGTCATCACCGCCGATATTAAAAAATCCCTGCCCGGCCTGCTGCGGCAGATTCACGGCAATCTGACCGAACTGCACACCGCGCTGATTGACGCTTCCGGCGCCGCCGGGGACGCGCATCGGCTTCTGAGCCGCAACGGGCACCGAATCAATACCATGATTAAATCGCTTGCCACCGCATCGGCCAATCTCAAACTCTTCGCCATTGAAATTCACCAAAGCCCCTGGCGGTTGCTGTACCGGCCCGGAAAAAACGAACAGGCCAATGTGCAGCTTTATGATGCAGTTCGTGAATTTAATGATGCCGCCCGCAATCTCTCCAATACATCCTACGAATTGCGGAAGTTGTTGAAGACCGGCGCCCATACGGCGGCCCAGAAGAAGATGCTCTCCACCTATATGCAGATGCTTGACCGGAGTTTCAGTCATTTTCGCGCTGTGGAAAGCAAGTTCTGGCAGCTCGTCCGACATTAAGCCGACCGAAGTGTCCGGCAACTCTGGCATCTCGGCCCAGGCGTGACGACGGGTCAGTGTTTTTGAATTAACCGTTTCAGTGCGGCTTCGAGCTGATGCTCCGCAGCTTTCATAATGCGGATACGGGCACGGAGTATTTTAATTTTCTCCGCCCGCGTGGGGGGATTCGTCACCGCGATGAGTCGATGCAGCTCAAGCAGATGCACCATGCGCCGCACGGGCAGGGGAAGCGTTTTCAAATCCGATGGCGTGATGGTATAGCGACGGCCAGCATAAATAATCGATAAGTGCTGATAACCATAGACATCAATGTGACGGGTGAGTGTCATCGTAGGCATGGCCGCCAGAGGTGCCGCTGCCGCGTTGTGATTTTCAACCATTTTTCGAGCGGCAATCATCATCCGAGGCGGATGGGGGGCACTTTCGCTCATCGGGTATGCGGCAAGCCGCACAACGCGCAGATGGGCATTTTCCAAATTCGGCCTCCGCTGGGAGCGTATCTGCATGGTGAGCGTCTTGCCGTCCCGAATCACGCGCAGATGGCAAACCTGAATTTTTCCGTCCACGCGCCGGTTGGCCGCCGCCACCAGTTGCATGGGCGAGATCAAACGGCTGCCGTTTACTTTGATGATAAGGTCGCCCGGTACCAAACCAGCCTTGGCGGCGGGGCTTCCGTCCACCACCAACACCACCAGCATGCCCTGGCCGAGTTTTAATCCCAGAAGATGCTCAAATACCGGCGGTATTTCCTCGAGGCCAACACCGATCCAGCGCGGATGGTGGTGCGAAGTGGGCTGAACCGCCGGCGATGATGGCGGGGCCGCCTGTGCCCGGACTCCATATCCGAAGAGTCCCGCAGCCAGCAATGCCCCGGTGAGGAGACACCTCACCCATCGCCTTGGCTTGGGCGCCGAGCCTCCGCCGCGCGAGCTGGTGCGCTGAATTGTGCCGACCGAATCAAACATACGCCGCCTGATTAATAAATGGGCTGGCCCTTGGAATTCAAATTCTGCACCGGGTACGCCACGACGCGGTTACCGCCGCCGGGCACCAGCAGAACCCGGCTCACCGCGCGTCGGATGTTGTTACCATAATTCCCAATCAATCCTCCGGGGGCGTTGGCACCGAGATATTGCGACGGCGACCCGGGCAAAATCTGCAGTTGGCGGCGCTGGGTATGATCCGCGACGGTATTGACCGGCACCCGCTCCTTCTGAGCCGTCTGCCCGGGAGTCTGCATCACCGGTTGACCCCGGTGCGGCGTCAGCAATTCCACCAGCCCGACCACCAGCAGCGCCATCGCCGCGATCCGCAATGCCGGATACCAGCGGACAATTCCGGGCTCGGCTTTGCGCGGCTCCTGCGTTGTCCGCGGCTGCGTCGCCCCCATTAAATCGCGTACCACCCGCCGCTCCACCTGCCGCTGCAGAAACCGCAGCGCCACCCGGCGCCATCCCGCCGGTTCCCGCTCCATCCGCTGCAGAAAAGCTCTCCGGCGATCATCATCAAGCTCATCATCCACGAGGGCGTCGAGTTCCGCCTCGTCCGACGGCATACCATCCCGTCGACCGTCAGAATCATGATTCGCATGCATCCAGGAAAACATAGGGCACACTCCTTACCGCTATTTAAGCTGCGGCGCAATCTCCCAAAACTTCTTCACACCCGCATACCATCGGCGGCAAGCAACCTGTTTCACCGCACGGGTCTATCACGCTGCAAACTGCTCCTGCAGCAGCGAACGCATCTTCTGCCGGGCCCGAAAGAGCCGCATTTCCACCACCGGCACGGTCACACCCAAACGCGATGCGATTTCCTTATAGCTGCAGTCATCCACATGCTTCATGATGAGTAATTCCGCATCTCGCGTCGGCATCATCTGCAGTGCCCGCCGCAACATTGCGGCACGTTCACTGCTTAAAAGCACTTCGAGAGGGTCAGGACCG
>JAJZKY010000372.1:2348-5541 GCA_021803885.1 Planctomycetota bacterium | reverse complement strand
CCCTGCAAATCTTCGCCCTGGCTGGAAGAGACCATTACGCTGCTCGGGCTCATCAGCCTGGGCCTGGTCGTCCGGGCCGATTCACCGGGCCGCTAACGGGCTGCGCACGCATCATCTGGGTTCGGTTTAAAATAAGTAATTGGTTAGGTGTTCGTCATGGAAAATCAGGAATTTCAACTTAAAACCGGGCTGGCTGAAATGCTGAAGGGCGGCGTCATCATGGATGTCACCGACGCCGAGCAGGCCCGCATCGCCGAACAGTCCGGCGCCTGTGCGGTCATGGCCCTCGAACGCGTGCCCGCCGACATTCGCCGCGAGGGCGGCGTGGCTCGCATGGCCTCGATTCGCAAAATCCGTGAAATCATGCGGGCCGTAACCATTCCCGTCATGGCCAAATGCCGCATCGGCCACTTTACGGAAGCCCGTATTCTCGAGTCTCTGGGCGTGGACTACATTGACGAAAGCGAAGTCCTGACCCCGGCCGACGAAGCCTATCACGTGGATAAACACACCTTCAAGGTGCCCTTCGTCTGCGGCGCCCGCAACCTGGGCGAAGCCCTGCGCCGCATTGCCGAAGGCGCGGCCATGATTCGCACCAAGGGCGAGGCCGGCACCGGCGATGTCGTTCATGCCGTCCGCCATATGCGCGCCATCATGGCTGAAATCCGCCAGTTGTCGGTGCTGCCCGCCGAAGAACTCTACGGCCGCGCCAAGCAACTGCAGGCGCCGCTGCCGCTGGTGCAGCAGGTCGCGCGGGCAGGGAAGTTGCCCGTGCCGAATTTTTCGGCCGGCGGCATTGCCACTCCCGCCGACGCCGCTCTGGTCATGCAACTTGGCGCCGAAGCCGTCTTCGTCGGTTCCGGCATCTTTAAGTCCGATGATCCCGCGGCCCGCGCCCATGCCATTGTGCGCGCCACCACCCATTATCAGAACCCGGATGTGCTGCTCGAGTGCTGTGAGGATCTGGGCGAGGCCATGCGCGGCACCGAAGCCGCGGCCCTCAAGCCGGAAGAACAATTGCAGTCCCGCGGATGGTAAATCACAACCCAGCGACGCCTATCCGAAACCAATTTCTTGCCGCCGGCGTCAACTTTTATGCGCATTGGAATCCTGGCCCTGCAGGGCGATTTTTCCGCTCATGCCCGCATGCTCGAGCGGCTCGGCTTGCGCCTTGATCCCCGGGCCGGTCAGGCGCCCAGCCCGGGCGATTATTATGTCTGGGTGCGCCAGGGCGAAGATTTGCAGGGACTGGATGGCCTGATTCTGCCCGGCGGCGAAAGCACGACTCAGTTGCATTTACTGCGCCGGCAAAACATGACAGATCAATTGAGAGAATATGCCGCAAGCCATTGTGTGTTTGGGACTTGCGCCGGCGCGATTCTGCAAGCCATGCGGGTGATCCACCCCCGGCAGGAAAGTCTGGGCACGCTCGATATCGAAATTGAGCGCAATGCCTATGGCCGCCAGATTGACAGTTTCGCGGCCTCGGGCCACTGGCGGGAAAAGCTTTTGCCGCCGTCAGCCGCGCCGGTGCCGGAGATGATCTTTATTCGCGCTCCCCGCATCCTCACCTGCGGGCCGGAGGTCGAAGTGCTGGCCCGGCTTGATCAGGAGCCGGTGCTGGTGCGGCAGGGCCGCCAGCTGGCGGCAACTTTTCATCCGGAATTAACCACCAATCCCCGCCTGCATCAGCTATTTTTAAATATGGTTCACGATTCCCTGAATCCCGGCCGGCGCGAAGCCGGGCTTCTGGCATAGGATCAGATAGAGCGGGCAGCAAGGCAGGCAGAGAGGACGGTTGGGGTTATGGCCGCAGGCAAAAGCCGGCAACGCATCTTGGCCCTGGTCCTGGCGGGCGGTAAAGGCGAGCGCCTGTACCCGCTCACCAAACACCGTTCCAAGCCCGCCGTCCCGTTTGGCGGCCGCTACCGGGTGATTGATTTTGTTCTCAGCAATCTGATCAATTCCGGCATTGACTCCATCTACGTGCTGACCCAGTACAAGGCGCAGTCGCTGATCAGCCATATTCAGCGCGCCTGGTCGTTCGTCGTCGGCGCCCGCGATGCCTTTGCCACCGTGGTTCCGGCCCAGATGCAGGTCGGCGATGTCTGGTACCGCGGCACCGCCGATGCGATCTACCAGAATCTCAATCTGATTGAACAGTTCAATCCCGATGCGGTCGCGGTCTTTGGCGCCGACCACGTTTACAAAATGAATATCGGGCAGATGGTGGACTATCATTTCGAGCACGGCGCCGCCGCCACCGTGGCCTCCCTGCCAATCGAGCGCCGTGAAGTCAAGCCCTTCGGCGTGCTGGATATTGACGCCAGCTTCCGCATCCGCAACTTCGTGGAAAAGCCCGACCCCGCCGCCGCGCCGGTCATCCCCGGGCGCGAGGACTGGTCGCTGGCGTCGATGGGAAATTATATTTTCGATACCCGCGTGCTGGTGGAAGTGCTGCAGCATGATGCTCTGCAGGGCGGCGCCCATGACTTCGGCCGCAATATCTTTCCTTATATGGTCGAGCACATGGATGTCTATGCTTATGACTTTTCCAGCAATCGCATCCCCGTGCACGGCGGCTATGAGGTCGAACGGCCCTACTGGCGCGATGTCGGCACCATCCGTGCCTATTATGAGGCCAACATGGATCTGCGGAAGCCGGACTCGGAGCTGAATCTCTATAACTGGGCCTGGCCAATCATGAGCTCCAATTTCAACACACCGCCCTCCAAGTTCATGTATGACGGCGAACGCGGCAAGGGCGAAGCCATTGACTCACTGGTCATGGGCGGCTGCCTTCTGGCCGGGGGCCGGGTGCGGGAATCGGTCCTGAGCCGCAATGTGGTGCTCGAAACCCGCTCCGAGGTGGAAGCATCCATTCTGATGGATAACGTCTATATCGGGCCCGGCGCCCGCGTCCGCCGCGCCATTCTCGATAAAAATGTCCATATCGCCGCCAACAGCACCGTCGGCTTTGATCCCGAATCCGACCGCGCCCGCGGCTATCACGTGGACGAAAGCGGAATCACCGTGGTGGCCAAAGCCGCGGAAACTCCGGAAAGCCGGGCCCGCTACTGGTAGCTTCGCGCCCCGCCCCTGATGCCGCGGAGTCTTTTTCAGCGTATAGGCAAATAGACCGGTGCAAGCCGCTTGCGGGTAGTTTGTTTTGCATATGAACACACGCTTATTC
>JAJZKY010000372.1:0-2338 GCA_021803885.1 Planctomycetota bacterium | reverse complement strand
AATTTTCTGGCAGGCATCGGTCCGCCAGTCTATTGTTAACATTTTTAACCCTGGCCATCGCGGCTTGTTCGCGAACCTCCGATGCTCCCGCCAAACCCTCCCACGGCATGAGGGGTCCGGTTTCGGTGCTCGCCGCGCCGGTCGTCCGGCAAAACATTCCCTTTGTCGTCCAGGGGCTGGGCACAATCGAGGCCGCCAATACCGCCATTGTGCGCACGCAGGTGAATGGACCGCTGGTGCGCATCGTCTTTCATCAGGGACAGTTCGTGCATAAAGGACAGTTGCTGGCTGTGGTGGATCCGCGCCCCTATCAGATCGCCGTGCGCCAGGCCCAGGCCGCGCTGCAGCGCGACCAGGCGCAGTGGGCCGACGACAAAATTGACCTGCAGCGCGATCAGGCCATGTACCGGCAGAAAATTCTGGCCCTGCAGCAGTTGAATTTACAGCAGGCGCTGGTGGGTCAATTTGCCGGGACGGTGGCCCTGGACCGGGCGGCCTTGAAAGCCGCTCAGTTGAATCTCGCCTATACCCACATCACCGCTCCGATCAGCGGCATCACCGGACTGCGGCAGGTGGATTTGGGCAATATTGTGCAAACCACCGACACCACGGGCATCGTCATCATCACTCAGGTCCAGCCCATTGTCGCTGTCTTCACGCTGCCCGAAAATCAGGTCACGCCCATCCGGCAGGCCATGGCGCGGGGCCCATTGCAAGCGACGGCTTATGGCAGCGACAACAAAACCCGTTTGGCGCAGGGCCGTCTGCTGGCCATGAGCAATCAGATTGACCCCACTACCGGAACCATCCAGCTCAAAGCCATCTTCTCCAACCGCGGCAATAAGCTCTGGCCCAATGAATTTGTCAATGTCCATCTTCGCCTGCGTGTCTTGCGCCAGGTGCTGGTCGTGCCCTCGGCCGCGATTGAGCGCAATTCCAGCCGCACCTTCGTGTTCGTGGTTGAGCCCAATCATACCGTGCGCATGCGTCCCGTGCGGACGGGCTACGTGACCGGCCTGCGAACGGTAATCCAAAAGGGACTTTCGGCCGGCGAAGCGGTCGTGACCGACGGGCAGAATGAGCTCCGCCCCGGTCAGAAAGTCACGCTGCGGCAGCCCTGATAGCGGCCCGTAACCGGCATCTTCCAAGGCATCATGAGTCCCTCGCGCATTTTTATACTGCGGCCGGTCGCCACCTCGCTGGTCATGCTGGGGCTGCTGCTGGTGGGTTTTACGGCCTATCGCCAGCTTCCCGTTTCGGCGCTGCCCGAGGTTGAATATCCCACCATCCAGATTGTCACTTCCTACCCCGGCGCCGGCCCCCGGGTCATGGAATCGGCGGTGACCACGCCGCTCGAGCGGCAGTTTGGCGAAATTCCCGGCCTGAGCCAGATGACTTCAACCAGTTCCTATAGCAGCTCCGTCATCCTGCTCCAGTTCGATCTCAGCCAGAACATTGATGTCGCCGAGCAGGAAGTGCAGGCCGCCATTAACGCCGCCAGCAGCTATCTGCCCGCCGACCTGCCCTCGCCGCCCATCTACAGCAAAACCAATCCCGCCGATGCCCCGGTGCTGACGCTGGCGCTGACTTCGTCGCGGCTGCCATTGTCCCAGGTGGAAAATTTCGCCGATACGCTGCTGGCGCAGAAAATTTCGCAGCTTTCCGGCGTGGGACTGGTCACCATCAGCGGTGGTCAGCGGCCGGCGGTGCGGATACAGGCCAATCCCGGCCAGATGGCCAGCTACGGACTGAGTCTCGAAAACCTGCGCACGGCCATTGATGCCGCCAACATTGACCAGCCCAAAGGCAACCTCGACGGCCCGCGGCAAAACTACGCAATCTCGACCAATGACCAGCTCACCAGCGCCCGCCAGTACCGGCGCCTGGTGGTGGCCTATCGGAACGGCGCGCCGGTGCGGCTGGCTAGCGTGGCCACGGTCGTCAACAGCGTGGAAAATTCCCAGCTCGCGGCCTGGCAGGATGCCCAGCCGGCGGTGCTGCTCAATGTCGAGCGCCAGCCCAATGCCAACGTGCTGGCCGTGGTCGCCCGCGTCAAGGCGCTGCTGCCGCAGTTGCGGGCCGCGATTCCGCCGCAGCTCAAAATCGCCATTGTCTCTGACCGCACCAACACCATCCGCGCCTCGGTGCGCGATGTGCAAATGGAGCTCCTGCTGACCATTGCGCTGGTCGTGCTCGTGATTTTCCTGTTCCTGCGGACCATTCCCGGCACCTTGATTCCGGGCGTGGCCGTGCCGCTTTCCATCGTGGCCGCCTTTGGCGTCATGTATCTGCTCGGCTTCAGCCTCGATAATCTTTCGCTCATGGCGCTGACCATCTC
>JAJZKY010000371.1 GCA_021803885.1 Planctomycetota bacterium | reverse complement strand
GCTGGCTCGATGGCGTGACCAGGTAAAGTTGGAAAGAAAGGTCAGGCCATGGGAAAAGCGCCGTCGCAGGTCCACCCAGCCGGCGTCGTACCAGCTGTTGGCGGTGTTTTGCAGTTGCGCAATGGCGGCAATGGGAAAGGTCAGGCTGCTGACCGGAAAGCCGGGAGGGAAGGTGGTGCCGGGCAGGTAGGTCGCGGTCTGATAGGGGCGGCGCGGATTAATCGGACCCGGACCCGGCGGGGCATTATTCACCAGCACCATTTGCTGCAGATGGTAGCCGCGGGCGCCGGTGTAGCCGATTTCAAGCACTGTATTCTGGCCCAGCCTTTTCTGCAGGCTCAGGCTCCATTGATGGTATTGCTGCGCTGGACTATGAGGGGTGAAGGCGGAAAAATTGAACGGCGTTTTCCCCAGCACCGCGGGCGCAAAGTTATAGCCGAAGAGACTGGGAGTGAAATTGTCACTCTGTTGTCCCACCTGAAACACCTCCGGCGGATTATGCCGCTGGTCGCACCAGGTGTTCATATCCACGGGGGTAAAGAAAATGCCAAACGATCCGCGCAGCACCATGCCCCAGCCCACCTGCCGGGTAAAGCCCAGACGGGGGGCGAAGTTCAGGTTGTTGGAGTACATCAATCCGGACGGCATGCCGCTTTGGCCTCCGATAAAGGCATAGGCTTTGCCGTTGACGAACTCCAGATTGCTGGCCGCGTGCTGGGTGTCCCACAGCGGGCTCATATATTCGTAGCGCAAGCCCAGATCGAGCGTGGTGCGCGAATTAATGCGCCAGTCGTCCTGAATAAAGGCATCACCGTACCATTGCCGCAGATCCATGCTGGGCACGCCCTGCTGCACCTGTTTGACCACCGGCAATCCCAGCAGGTAACTGGCGAAGGCCGAGCCGGTGCCATCGTTGCTCAAGGTGCGGGTGGTAAAGCCGTTGGTGAACTGGTAGTAGCCGCGATTTTCAAAAAAGCCCCACATGGGCCAGTAGAAACGCCGGTAATCGCCGCCAATCTTCAGGCTGTGCCGGCCCAGTTGGTAGCTCCAGATATCGCCGATCTGGGCCACCGTGTCCCAGTCCTGCACGGGCGTGGCGGCGAAGGAATCGCCAAAGCCGGTATAGCCCTGCAGATTGAAATAGGGCAGGCCATAGGCGCCATATCCGCCGTAGCCCACGCCTTGAATGCCGAGTTTTTGCACCAGGTTGGCGCCAAAATTGTCCTGCGAAAAGCGGTGCATCGAAAGCCGCGACATCGCCACCCAAACGCGGTTCACGCTGTTGGGCGAAAGAATGCGGGTGTAGGAAACGGTAAAATTCTGTGCCTGGTTGTTGTCGTTGATGCCGAAGCCGGGCAGGTTCTGGGGCACAAAATCGGTTTCGTGCTCGATCGAGTAGCGGCCCATCAGCAGATTGCCGCCCCGGAAGTTGTGGTCAATGCGAATCGTGGCCTGGTTCGAATTATCGGTCTGGCCGCGCACATCGTAATAGTTGTTGGAGTCCGGGCCGCTTTGGGGCATATTGGGCAGCGGCACGTATTGCAGCACCGCGGCCGAGACCGGGTTGATATCCTGGCTGGGAATAATATTGCCGGCAAACTGATTGCGCAAATAGAGTGAATTGGTAGGCGAAACTGGCTGATTGGGGTTGTAGTTGGGATTCTTATAGGTTGTGCCGGGGTCGTAAATATTATGTCCGCTTTTGCTGAAATTGCCCCCGCGTTCGGCCAGCGTGGGCACGGTATCGTAATTCACAATGTCCTGCCCTAGCCGGAAGCCTTCCACGTTGGCAAAGAAAAAGGTGCGGTTGGTCTGAATCGGCCCGCCCACCGAAACGCCGAACTGATTTTGCGCCAAATGCGGCGTTTTGCCGGGCGCCATGCCGCCGACATCGTTCCAGGTGCGGGCGTCCAGCGCGCTGTTGCGCAGATACTCATAGGCGTCGCCATGCCAGCGGTTCGAGCCGGAGCGGGTAATGATATTGATCTGGGCTCCGCCTCCGCTGCCGAACTCGGCCGAATAGCTGCCGGTCTGGACTTTGAACTCGCGCACCGCATCCACGGCCGGACTGAGGGTGAGAGTATTGAAGGTGGGGTCGGTGTCAGTGGCGCCGTCGAGCAGATAATAGTTGGCATTATCCCGCGCTCCGCCGGCCACCAGAGCGGAGTTCTGTTCCGGACGCCAGTAGAGCGGGTTGGCCGTGCCGGTCTGCGCCCCCGAGCCGGAATGCACGCCCGGCGCCAGCAGCGCCAGATCAAGCAGATGGCCGCCGTTGAGCGGCAGATCGCGCACCATCTCCGGCGCGATTACCTCGCCCAGACTGGCGGTCGCGGTGCGCAACAACGCGCTGCGGCCCACCACCACGGTCTGCTGGGTCACGCCATGCACGGAGAGAGGAATATCGAGCAGCAGGTGCTGGTTGACCTCGAGACTGAAATCGCGCTGGACCTTGCTGAAACCGGGCGCGGTCACGTTCAAGGTGTAGGGATCGGGCGCCAGGCTGGGAAACGAATAGAGGCCGGTGCTGTTGCTGATGCCCTGCCGCACCAGTCCGGTGCGGGTATCGCGCAGTACCACGCGCGCATGCGGCACCACGCGACCGGAGGAGTCGCGCACCGTGCCCTGCACCATGGCCAGCCCCGACTGCGCTCGCGCCGGCAGGCTGCCGGCCAGCATGAATAAAATCAACGCCATTCCAGCCAGCATGCCCTGCCGCGGCCGGATATGATTTCCCAACCCCGATGTTGCCTTCCACACTTGAACGTTCATGTTTTTGTTTTCCTGATTTTTGAAACAGAAATTTCGCACATCTACAAAGCTGGACCATTAAAAACTGATTTGGCGCCAGGGTAAATAAATATTTCCACTAGGGCGGGGATTTTATTCAACTATCGGGCCCCAAAAATTGCGGCATGGCCTGTTTTACCGGGTTTTGTCGCTCGTGTCCTGTTCCCTGTCATATACTTGGGCTGGAGAGACCGCCGTGCCGGCTGAAACCGCCGCGCCCGCCGAGGCGCTGGAATCCAACCCCTGGGTGTCGCAAGCCGCCCGTTTCGATTATGCCGCCCGCAAGCTCAACCTCGATGAAGGCTTGTGGAAGGTATTGCGTTATCCCACCCGAGAGATCACGCTTCACATCCCGGTGCAAATGGATGACGGCCGGCTGGAAGTTTTTACCGGCTATCGCGTGCAGCACAGCGTCGCCCGCGGACCCGGCAAAGGCGGCATTCGTTACGCGCCCGACGTTACCCTGGATGAAGTCCGCGCCTTGGCCACTTGGATGACCTGGAAATGCGCCGTGGTCAATATTCCCTTTGGCGGCGCCAAGGGCGGCATCATCTGCCAGCCCCGGCTGATGTCGCAGGGCGAGCTGGAGCGGCTGACCCGCCGATATACCGCCGAGTTGTTCGAATTCATCGGCCCCGAGCGCGACGTGCCCGCTCCCGACGTCAACACCAACGAACAGGTCATGGCCTGGATCATGGATACCTACTCCATGCACGCCCGCCAGACCATGACCGCGGTTGTCACCGGCAAGCCGCTTGATCTGGGCGGCTCGCGCGGCCGCAAAGAAGCCACCGGCCGCGGCTGCATGCTGGTCTGCGAGCAGGCGGTGCAAAAGCTGGGGCTGAATCGCGACGCCACGCGCGTGATCGTGCAGGGCTTTGGCAACGTGGGCAGCCATGCCGCGCTGCTGCTGCATCAGGCCGGCTATAAAATCGTGGGGCTGGATGAATATGACGGCGGTTTATACCATGCCCGCGGCCTGGATATACCCGCGCTCATCGCCTACCGCGCCCAGAACCAGACCCTGCAGGGTTTTCCCGAAGGCGAGGCCCGTCCGGCGGGTGAACTGCTGACCGCGCCCTGCGACATTTTGCTGCCGGCGGCCACGGAAAACCAGATCACCACCCATAACGCCGCCCGCATTCAGGCGCGCATTGTCTGTGAAGGCGCCAATGGCCCCACCACCGCCGCGGCCGATGAAATCCTGCGCGATAAAGGCGTGTTTGTGATTCCCGATATTCTGGCCAATGCCGGCGGCGTCACGGTTTCCTATTTTGAGTGGGTGCAGGACCGGCAGGGTTATTTCTGGAAGGAAAGCGAAGTCAACGACCAGCTCCGCCACATCATGGAATCGAGCTTCCAGGATGTGACCGGCTACGCCGCCAAACACCAGGTGGATAACCGCACCGCGGCCTACATGCTGGCCATGGACCGCGTCGCCTTCGCCATCAAGCTGCGCGGCATCTATGCCTGAATTAACTTCCGGCCGCCGTCAGCCGGGCGGCTTGTGTGAGCAGGTAATTGCGTTCCGGCAGATTTAAAGTGCGCGCCGCCGCGGCACGAAAATGCCGGGCAGCGGCATCGGTTTCGCCCAGCATTTCATGCAGATGCGCGCGCACGGCATCAAGCCGGTAATGGCGGGCCAGGCGTTCATCCTTTTCCAGTATCCGCAGTTGTTCCAGTCCGCGCGCGGGGCCCTGCACCATGGCCACAGCCACGGCATGATTCAAATTCACCATGGGGCCGGGAGCAACCCGCTGCAATAATTCATAGAGCGCCAGAATCTGCGGCCAGTCGGTGTCCTGCGGCCGTGCCGCTTCGTCATGGACGGCGGCAATCGCCGCCTGAATCTGATAAAAACCCGCCGCGCCCTGGCCCAGCGCCCGCGGCAAGAGTTCCAGGCCTTCGGCGATTTCATTCCGGTCCCACCGGCCGCGATCCTGACGGTCCAGCGGAATCAGTTCACCGTTGGGCCCGGTGCGTGCTTTCCTCCGGGCATGCGTGAGCAGCATCAACGCCAGAAGCCCCGCGACTTCGGCGTTCTCCGGCATCAGCGCCCGTGCCTGGCGCGTCAGCCGGAGCGCCTCGCTGGCCAGATCCAGGCGCTGCATTTCTGCCCCTGCGCTGTTCGCGTAGCCTTCATTAAAAATCAGATACAGAACGCGCAGCACCGAAGGGAGCTGGTTTTCACGCTCCCGCGGTGCGGGCAGGCGAAAGGGGACGCCCGAGGCCTTGATGTTCTGCTTGGCGCGGCTGATGCGCTGTGCCATGGTGGCTTCGGGAACCAGAAAGGCATTGGCGATCTCGGCGGTGCTGAGACCGCCGACCGCCCGCAGCGTGAGCGCGATGGCCGACGACCGGCTCAGCGCGGGGTGGCAGCACATGAATAGAAGGATGAGCGTATCTTCGGGGTCCATTTCCGCTTCGATAACCGTCTCGATGGCCTCCGCTGCCGCCGTGACCGGTGCTGCATCTGGAGTCAGATCCGTCTCGCGCCGGCGGCGCGCCGACTCGCCGCGAATCATATCCGTCATGCGCCGCGCGGCCACACGGATCAGCCAGGCGCGGGGGTTTTCCGGCCTCCCTTCGTGCGGCCACTGCTGAAAGGCCGCCAGCAGGGCTTCCTGCACCGCGTCTTCCGCCGCGGCAAAGTCGTGATAGCGGCGGGTCATCACCCCCAGCACCTGCGGCGCCAGTTCCCGCAGCAGAGATTCAATAGGTATATCCGCAAGGGGGCCGCTCATAGCACTAGACT
>JAJZKY010000370.1 GCA_021803885.1 Planctomycetota bacterium | reverse complement strand
GCCGGCCTGCGCTTTCATCGCGCAGCCGCCCCCGAAGAGCAGGACAGCATCCTCGCCTTCGGCGTACAGCGGCGCTTCACCGCGTCAGTGACCACGCTGCTGTCGACCGATTACAAGGCAGACGCCAGCATCAGCGCGTCGCAGCCAGCCGCGCGCCCCGTCGGCGGGCCAAACGCCCCTGCGCTGGAGGACTACGACTTCGCTGGCGCCTATGCGTTCGCCAACTCCAGCCTGGCTGAACGCTATGCCCGACTCGCGCGAGAGGCCATCGAGGCGCGCCAGGAAACGTGGCTGGGCCACGCAACGGTGCGCACGCTGCGCCCAGGCACGTGGTTCGACCTCAAGACCAGCCTCATCGACGATCTTGCGGCCTTGCTGCCTTCGGCGGCGGGTGGTAGCCAGGCGCGCCGCTTCCTCGTCTGCTCGGTTGAGGCCGCCGGCAAGAACAACCTGCCGGTGGGGCTTTCCCAAGCGGCTGCCCGCTTGCGCAACACCAACGATGCCGCCATCGCGCTCTCGCCCGCCCTGCTCGCCGCGAGCGAAGAGCACGGTTTCGCTTGCCACTTCAGCGCACAGCGTGCGGTGATACCGTGGCGCCCGCAACTCACGGACGACACCGGCGCCCGCCTGAACCCGCGGCCCACCGCATCCGGCCTGCAGCATGCGGTGGTCGTTGGCGCCAATGGCGAAGAGCTTGCATCCGGCACGCAGGAAGTCCATACCGATGCGCTGGGGCGCATCCGTGTGCGCTTTCTGTGGCAGCAGGCGGATGACCCTGCATCGTGCTGGGTGCGCGTGGTGACCCGCCATGCCGGGTCGAATGCCGGCACCCGCTTCATCCCACGCATCGGTCAGGAAGTCCTGATCAGTTTCATGAACGGCGACATCGATCGGCCGGTGTGCGTCGGTGCGGCCTTCAACGGCCGCGGCGAGAATGGGGTGGCGCCCACACCCGGAGGGCGTTCCCGTGCGCCCGATCCAAACGTGTTCACGCTGGCCAACGATTGCGCCGCAAGCGCACAAGGCAACCTCACCGGCGGGCATGCGCCGCTGTGGCATGCCGCCGGGGCGGGGGAGGCGAACCACCGCAACGCGGGTGCGCTCTCCGGCATCCGCAGCCGCGCCTGGGGGGGTGGCGGCTGGAGCGAGCTGGTGTTCGACGACTCCGACAACCAGCTGCGCACCCAAATCAGCACCACGCAGCAGGCAACGAGCCTCGCGCTGGGTCACCTGATCCACACCCGCGACAACTACCGCGGCAGCTTCCGCGGCAAGGGCTTCGAGCTGCGCACCGACGCGTTCGGCGCGGTCAACGGCGGGCGCGGCGTCCTGCTCTCCAGCTACGCGCAGCGCAGCGGGGATGTCGCGGGCGACAACGCGGCCGGGGTTGCGCTCGCGCGCCAGGCACAGAAACTCGCCGAAGCGATGAACGATGCTGCGAAGACGCACCAGACCGTGCCCTACGCGAGCCATGTCGGGACTACTCGCGCCAACGCCTGCGCGCTGACACCGCAAAAACCGCTCGCGGCCGCACTCACCGAAGCGCTCTCCGGTTGCGTGGCAGCCGAAGACCTCGGCGCCGCGTATGCGGATGCCGCGCTACCGATCAAGAAGCAAGGCGTGCCGCACAGCGCGGCAGCACTGCTCGCCGTCTCCGCCAAAGCCGGCATCGCCCTCACCGCCGCCGACGGCATCACGCTTGCCGCCAACGAAACGGCGCTCTTCGCCACCGGTGCGAATCAGGAATGGGTCACGCAAGGCAACACGCGGCTGCACACCGGGCAGACGCTCGGCATCCTCGCTGGTGCCGAGAAAGCCGGCGGGGGTGGCACGGGCCTGTCGATGATCGCCGGCGCCGGCCCCCTGCGCCTCGAAGCCCACAGCGACATCCTGCAGATCGCCGCAAAAGAGGATCTGAAGATCCTCTCCGCCAACGCCTCAGCCGACTTCGCCGCCGCCAAGAAGATCCACCTCGCCACGGCAGGCGGCGCAGCGATCACCATCGAAGGCGGCAACATCACCGTGCAGTGCCCCGGCACGCTCACGATTCATGCGAGTCAGAAGAGCTTTGCGGCCGGCGGACACGTCGCAGCAGACCTACCTCACATGCCCGCGATTGATATGCCGGCAAGCACCCTCGAATTCCGCCATATCACCGAATGGGGCGAAGGCATCGTTGGACGCAAATTCAAGGCACTCCTTAGTAACGGCGAAGTAAGGACCGGAGTACTCGACGAACAGGGCTTTGCTCGAATCGATGGAGTTCCGGTTGGCACGACTGCCAAGATCGAATACCTGCGCGAAACCCGCGATGCAAAGTCGCTCGTTAGCTCGGCTGTTGATGACGATCTCCACGAACTGCTGAGATGGACAGCCGCTTCAGCGCCAACTTCCGGAGAGAAAGCATGAGCGACAGCGCTGAGAAGGCGGCAGAAATCGTCGACGACGCCTGGCAAAGTGTCGTCGGCGGGATGGATTGGCTGAAGTCCGTACTGATCGGCGAATTCGCCGACCACCGCCCGCTTTCGGCGGTGGTCGCGGACATGCTGGTCAGCTTCGTTCCTGGCGTGGTGATTGTCACCGGTGCACGGGACGCAATTGCCGTAACGCTACGCTTGGCCCAACACCCGGAGAAGCGTGAAGAACTGATGGAGTGGGTGTTGCTTTGCGCTTGCCTCATCACGATTGCCCTCCCCCTAGCAATGGCCGCAGGCGGAGCGGTGGCAGCCGGAGTAGGCGCTGTTGTCGGAGGCATTGCGGGCTCCGAGCTTGGCGCAGCGCTTCGCGCCGTCATGCTCATGCTCGTCAAGCAGGCACAAAAGCTTGTCGATCTCGTGCGGTTCCTTCAGAAGTTCATCAAAGGTGACATTCTCAAGTTCCTGCGTGCGGTGAAGTTCGCAAAGTACGAAAAACCCTTGCTCGACGCACTCGGCAAAATCACCGGAAAGTTGATCGAACTGGTCAGATCCCTTCGGCTACACCTGGAGAGCCTTCGCTACTTCGAGTCGGTCAAACAGGCGATTGCGAAACTCGCAGATTGGGAGAGGAAGTTCTACGCCGTTCAGCAAGATGCTCTCAAGCAAATTCCGAAGGCGCTGGTTGAGCTCGATGCCCGGCTAGCTAAAGTGCTGGCGCAAACAGCTCCAAGAGAAATCCAAACCGCCTCGTCGGGCGTAAAGGTTGAACGTACGGCCGCCGCGCTGCCCCCAAAACAAGAGGTGGCTGATGCCATCGGGCAGAGCGTTCGCAAATTGGAGCAAACTCCCGCAGCCCCAAAGCCGGCCGCTCCAGCAAGCAATCCCCCTAAGTCAGTATCACCATCTGGATCCGGCAAGGCACCGAAGAAAACGCCCGTCCCACCGAACGACAAGCCTCCTCTGAAGGACAAACCGGACAGCATCAAGACTGCCGAAGAGGGAAAAATACGAAGAGACAAGAAACCATTGACCCCCTAGTGCAGGCGGAGCGCGAACACGTTAGCGCGCTCTCACGAGCCGGCAAAATCGAAGAGGCGCGGCAGTACCTTAAGGCGCGCGTGCTAGATAATCCTGCGATCGCGGCAAAGGACAAACCACAGGCGCTTATTGACAGACTTGACGTTTCTTCCGCAAAGGACAAGGCCGTTTTCTGGTCTGGAGACTTACGAGCCGCAAAATCGTTCGCTGAGGAAATCGGTGGCGTCACGCTCGAAAGCACTACTGGCGGTAAAGTGGTTGACGGTTGGGATGAGCTAGGCACTGCATTTCCGGGGTGGGAAGGAAGCCCACCACCAAACGGCCACGACTTCTGGAACGGCCTATCTAGGAAGTACGCGGAAGGCACATCCGGAACCGTTAACGTCGTTCAATCCGCAGAAAAGGCCGCACAGGGCGGCGGCGGAATTTGGAAAGGTACAGAAGGTCCGGTGCTCTCTACACTGCAAGACAAAGGCGTCGTTGACGACATCATCTTCCATGTAGTTGGTAAATAAATCTGCCATGTCTATTGCATTTGATCGATTCTTAAAAGAGTACAGCGCAACCGGCCACGAGAAGCTGGATGGTTATACGCTGTCGAATCTCGACGGCTTGACCGCAGTTGAACGCGAGCAAGCCATCTCGTTACTGAAATCCGAAGCGCCCCAATTCGTAGGCGCTTACGAACCATTGGCTCGTCTTTCGCCAGCAGCAGCTCTCGAAGTGTTGTTATTGATTGAGCAAGACCAACCAAGAAGCGAATTCCGCGCTGCATACGCTCTCTATTACTGGCTTTGGAAGCTCACCGGCCAAGAGGACTATGAGAAGAAGTTCGTTGAATCCAGACGATCCGTGCCGAACTCAAGCTTGCCTGCGTACTTCGCATATGCAGCTCAAATGGCCGAGTCACGGCACATCGAAATGATGCTCGAGGGTGCCGTACTCTCAGAGACAGATGAAACAGCAGTAGGCTCCGCCGCGCGGACGCTTCTTAACAAACATGGCTTCAGCCGCGAGAATCCTGCAACCAAGGCAGAGTATTTGGCACTTTGGCGGACGCTTACCGAAGGAGCTCCAGCACAGAAGATCGCCATTTTGAGTCGCCTGAAATCGGGGTCATAACTCCGATCAGACGCCCGGGATAAGGCCGAATTCGACAAAGATTGGCACCCCACCGACTGGGGCCTGCCCAACACGGCACAACGGCCGGCCTAACGGAGAATGATGGATGCGGATAAAACGGACTACAGCAGTGATAGCGATTGGGCTGCTTGCGATCACGGCACAAGCCCCGGCGCAGGAGACGGACGCTGCACTCTCGCCAGAAAAAATCGCTGGAGAGTGCCAGGTCTCGATTGCGGAGACACCACACCTGAAGCTGCTGAACGGCCTGCAACATGCCGAAGATGAACCATTCTGCGGGATGCATTTCAAGAACAACGAGCACGTGGCTGTTGGCGGGATTGCGGTGCTGTTCTATCCACGACAGCTTGAAAAAGACGACAACTACGGCATTGGCTTCTCCCGTTCCGGCGAGTCTCAGGACAAATGGCGTTTCGATGGCACGTCCGATCTGCTGCTTGATAGCCGCATCATCAAGCGGAGCTT
This sequence comes from Planctomycetota bacterium, assembly GCA_021803885.1. Next base: position 489 of record JAJZKY010000370.1, on the reverse strand, counting down.
CACGCAGCAGCATGACGGGCCGGAGACGCTGCTGGTTGGCCATCAACTTTTGCGGGGAAAGATGCCAAATGGGGGCGTCACCGAGTTGCCCGGCGTTCGCATCCTGCGCCTCACGCCAATGTTCGTGATCAGCGTTGAGATGAACTTCGAGCCAATGACGGCCGAATTGTCAATGAAGGCCTATCAACAGAGGCTCGACGTCATTACTAGCGAACTGGTGGATGTCGTCAAGAGCGTTCGCCCGACGCCCGGAGTCTCCGGCCCGACAATTCGCAAACTTTGAACGGTAGCCCGGCGTCCACCATCGCACACGCCCCAGCGCACAACTTTCGACCGGGAAACCGGTTCGATATAGGGGCGGGGCTGGTAGTGTTCTGATTAGTGTGCAAAAGCCCGGAGCGGCTTGTAGAGAGGGGTGGTCATGGTAAGAGGTTGATTGTGAATATCGACCTTGACCTTTGAAGAGGACAAACCATGACCACGAGCAAG
>JAJZKY010000369.1 GCA_021803885.1 Planctomycetota bacterium | reverse complement strand
TTTCATGTCGGCAAGCATGGAAGCGTCAAAGGGTTTGGATTTGGGCAGGCGATGGAAGGTTAGCGCAAAGCCTTTTCGGATGCCGTAGTCGGTTAGGGGGAGCACGTTGGGGCGTCCGAGGCGGAAGATGAGGAGCATTTCGACGGTCCAGGGGCCGATGCCGCGGACGGAGGTGAGACGGGCGATGATTTCTTCGTCAGGCATGCGACGGATGCGTGCCAGAGTGGGGACGGTGCCGTCGAGCGTCTTGGAGGCGAGATCGCGAAGTGCGAGAATCTTGCCTTGCGAGACGCCGGCGGCGCGAAGCTGATCGTCGGAGGCGGCGAGCAGGTGTTCGGGGGCGGGGTGGTAGTCGCCGAAGGACTCGAGCAGGCGCTTGAGGATGGCTGCGGCGGCCTTGCCGTGGAGCTGCTGATAGATGATGGATTCGAGCAGGGCCTCAAAAGGCGAATGTTGTGACTTGAGCCGGAGGGTGAATGGGCCTGCGGCGGCGATGAGTTTGCCGAGGCGGGGATCGGCGTCGGCAAGTTGGCGGCAGGCGAGTTCGGCATCGTAACGTACAGGGCGGCGGCCATCGGTCATGGACGGAGTGTAGAACAAGACTGAGGCGCGTTGCCGGAGCGAGAGTTGAAAATGCTTAGGCAGGTTGTGCGCAGGAGCGGATATGAGCGAATTGGGAGAGCGCGGATTTTTTCTGGCTGGAACGGAAACGAAAGGCGAGCGATGGATTGAGGTGCGGGCTCCATGGGACCAGCGTGAGGTGGGCAGGGTGGCGCTGGCCAGCGAGGAGCAGGCGTGGAAGGCGGCGCGGCTGGCTGCGGAAGCGAGCGCGGCAATGACAGGGCTGCCTTCACAAAAACGGAGCGAAATGCTGCACGCGGTGGAGCGGGCGATTGAGGCCGAGAAAGAATCCCTCGCAGCCGTGATTATTGCCGAGGCGGGGAAGCCGCGTAAGGCTGCGCTGGGTGAAGTGGATCGCGCGGTGCTGACGTTTCGTACGGCAGCTGAAGAAGCGTTGCGGCGTGCGGGTGAAGTGATGCCGCTGGACTGGGCTCCGGGCAGCGAGGGGCGCTGGAGCATGGTGCGGCGGTTTCCGCGCGGGCCGGTGCTGGCGATAACGCCGTTTAATTTTCCGCTGAACCTGGTAGCGCATAAGCTGGCTCCTGCGATTGCAGCGGGATGCCCGGTGGTGCTGAAACCCGCGCCGCAGACGCCATTCACAGCGATTCGGCTGGCGGAGTTGATTTACAAGGCGGGCGAGGCAGTGGGGTGGCCACGGGGCGCACTGAGCGTGCTGCATGTGGACAACGAACTGGCGCGGAAGCTGGTTGAGAAAAACGAGGATATCCGGCAGGTGAGTTTTACCGGCAGCGCCAAAGTGGGCTGGGAACTGAAGCGGATTGCTGGAAAGAAGTCAGTGTTGCTGGAACTGGGCGGTAATGCTGCGATGGTCGTCGCAGGCGACTGGCCGGATATTGCGGGAGCGGCAAAGAAGACCGTACGCGCGGCGACGGGGTACGCGGGGCAGAGTTGCATTTCAGTACAGCGAGTGTATGTGGAGCGGCCGATTTTTCACCGGTTCATTGAGGCCGCGGTGAAGGAAGCCGAGGCGCTGCGGTGTGGAGATCCCGCCGATGAGGAAACGGATGTTGGCCCGCTGATTCGGCCCAGCGATGCGGAGCGGGTGAGAGAGTGGGTGCGCGAGGCGGAAGCGGGCGGAGCGATCTTGCTGGCGGGCGGCGGGCATCGGGAATCCGTGGTAGCGCCGGTGATTTTGACCGGGACAAAGCCGGGCATGAAAGTGCTGGACGAAGAGGTGTTCGGGCCGGTGATGGTGGTCGAGCGGTTCGAGGATTTTGAGGAGGTTCTGGCAGAGGTCAACCGGTCGCAGTATGGCTTGCAGGCGGGATTATTCACGCGCGATGCCGGGAGGATCTTCCAGGCCTACGAGCGACTGGAAGTGGGCGGCCTGGTGGTGGGCGATACGCCGACGTGGAGGATGGATCCGATGCCGTATGGAGGGGTGAAAGCGTCGGGGATGGGGCGCGAGGGGATTCGCTATGCGATGGAGGAGATGACCGAACCGCGGTTGCTGGTCATGGCGCTATAGAGGGAACGAGTTTGCCGCGGCGATGTTTTGGTGTCGTCAACGCGTTGTCAGCATGACAGGATGGACGCGAGGTCGTGGCCGGTAGGATGAAGGGCATGAGTCGAGCGGCCGATGTGACGAAAGCGGATGGACTGCCGGCGGAGATCAGGAAACTGACGGAAGATGCTCGCATGACGGTGCGTCGTGCGGGCGTGCCGCCGGCCGACGGGAAATGCGTCGTCTACTGGATGCAGCGGGCGCAGAGGGCGCTCGATAATCCGGCGCTGGATACGGCGATCAAGATTGGCAATACACTTGGGTTGCCGGTGGTGGCGTTCTTTTCTGCGATATCGAATTTTCCGCATGCGAATCTGCGGCACTACGTGTTTCTGAACCAGGGGCTCGCGGATATCGAAGCAGATATGGCCGAGCGCAATGTGACGTTTGTGGTGCGGCGCGCGCCCAATCATTCGCTCGAGAGGTTTCTGGACGAAGTGCATGCAGCGATGGTGATTGGAGATGAGAATCCCTGCCGCGAGCCGGAACGATGGCGGAGGGTGCTGGCGCAGCGGCTGAAGTTGCCGTTCTGGACGGTGGATGCCGATGTGGTGGTTCCGTCGAAGCTGTTTGCGAAGCATCAGTACATGGTTCACATCCTGCGCAAGCGGATGGAGCCGCTGCTGCCGCAGTATCTGGCAGCACAGCCGATCGTCATGGCGCAGAAGTCGTGGCCGAGGCCGAAGGGATTCGAAGCTCTTAACGTAACGGAAGATATTACAAAAGGCTGGCGCGATTTTGACCGGTCAGTGAAGCCGGTGGATTCGTTTCATGGCGGGACGCGTGCGGCACAGAAACTGCTGAAGGAATTCGTAACAACGAAGCTGGCAAACTATGCAACGATGCGGAATCATCCTGAGGTGGATGGGACGAGCCGGTTGTCGCCCTATCTGCATTTTGGACATATCAGCCCACTGACGATTGCGCTGGCGGTAGAGGATGCGTGCAAGAAAGGCCTGGCGACGCAGCAGGCTAAGGAGGGCTATCTGAATGAGCTGATCCAGTGGCGCGAGCTTGCGGTGAACTTTGTGAAGTATGTGCCGCAGTACGACTCGATTGAATCGGCGCCGGAATGGGCTCAGAAGACGCTGCGGGAGCATGCGGGAGATAGAAGGAATCCGGTCTACACGCTGGAGCAACTGGAGCATGCCGAGACTCATGACGAGTTATGGAATGCGGCGCAACGGCAGATGCTGCATGCCGGATGGATGCATAACTATCTGCGAATGTACTGGGCAAAGAAGATTCTGGAGTGGACGCCATCGCCGGCGAAGGCGTGGGAGTTTGCCGTAATTCTGAATGATAAGTATTTTCTGGATGGTCGCGATCCGAATGGTTATGCGGGAGTGGCATGGGCGATTGGCGGCGTCCACGACCGGCCGTGGTTTGAAAGGGAGATTTTCGGCACGATTCGGTATATGTCGGGTAACTCGACGGGTAAGAAATTTGACTCGAAGCGATATATTCGCCAGATGGAAGAACTGGCGGAAGCCTGAAAAGTCTGCAAACGGAAGTAATGTTTCGCAGCTTTGTGTGCGCCTCCATAATCAACCCTGACAAATCTGTTTTCAGCGAGCGGTCGCAGGCCTAAGTATGGACTGCGACACTGCGTCATGACTGCAGCGATGCAGATTCATGGCGTGTGAGTTGATCTGTCTCCTTATGTGTAAGAAGGAGGCGCATGGGAGGAACCCTGGTTAGGCGCGGGCGACGTAACATGCGCGGTTTGACGCTGGGGCTGGCGTTCTGCCTCTCGGCGGCGGGCTCGGGGCAAATGATGCTGCCTCGGCAGACGAAGAATTTTGGCGCGGTAGAGGCGCAGAAGAACGCAAGCAAGTTCCTCGCGGAACGCGGCATCCCTCAGTTGCCGCGCGGAGAAGCGGCCAGAATGTATCTGGCCGCTTTGACGAAGCTCGCCAAGGCGCAGGCGACGGCATCGGTGACGGGCAGCGGAACGTGGACACCAGTGGGGCCGATGCAGGTGCTTACGAGCCGCTTTGGACTGATCGCAGGGCGCGTGACAAGCATTGCAGCGGACCCTTCGGATACGAGCGGTAATACGGTGTATCTGGGCACAACGGGCGGGGGCGTGTGGCGCTCGACGAATGCGGCCGGGCTTCCCGCGGATGTGACGTTTCAGTCGCTGACCGATACGACTTCCGCATATTCTCCGCCGAGCCCGTACTCGCTGAGCATTGGCGCGATCACGGTGCAGCCGGGCGGGACTGGTGTCGTCCTGGCGGGAACGGGCGATCCCAACGATGCGACGGATTCGTATTACGGCGAAGGGATTTTGCGTTCGACCGACGGTGGGCAGACGTGGAGCCTGATTCCGCACGCGGACCTGAGCGGGCCGACGGAGGCGCTGGGATTCTACGGTGACGCATTCGCGGGATTTGCGTGGAGCACGGTGAATCCGGACCTGGTGGTGGCGGCGGTTACCGATTCAGCAGTTGCTTTCGTGGAGGGGGCTGTACCGGTTCCCGCCAACAACGTTCTGGGGTTGTACTATTCGACCGATGCGGGTGCGACGTGGACGCTGGCGACGTTGAGCGACAACGGCGTGGCATTTGAATCGCCACAGCTTGATGGGCAGGGCGGCGGAAACGCGGCGACAAGCGTGGTGTGGAATCCGGTGCGGCAGATGTTTTTCGCAGCCATTCGTTACCACGGCTATTACGAATCGCGCGACGGCGAAAACTGGACGCGACTGGCGAATCAGCCGGGCGCGAATCTGACGACAGCTGCGTGTCCGGCCGATGTATCGGAGTCGGGATCGCCGGGCTGCCCGATCTATCGAGGGACGGTAGCGGTGCAGCCGGCTACCGGCGATATTTTCGCGATCACCGTGGATGCCAATGATGAGGACCAGGGATTGTGGCGGGATGTTTGCAGCGCCGGAACTTCGGGGTGCGCGAACCCCGTGGTGCAGTTCAGCCAGCAGATTTCTGACACAGCGATCGACGCCAGCGACGGCTCGGGCAGGATATTGCAGGGAACCTACGATCTATCACTGGCGGCGGTGCCGTGGGAGCAGGACACGATCGTGCTGGTGGGTACGCGGGATCTGTATCGATGCTCGCTGGCGCAGGGGTGTGTATGGCGCAACACGACGAATGTGGATGGTTGCGCGGCGGCAGAGGTAGCGCCTTCGGAGCATGCCATTGATGCGACCTTTGGGGCGCAGGGGCTGGTGTATTTCGGTAATGACGGCGGTTTGTGGCGTACGACGGATGTGGTGAACCAGACGCAGGCTTCATGCGGGGCGGATGACGCTGTGCATTTTCAGAATCTGAATTCGGGGCTTGGATCGCTTTCGGAAGTGTCCAATTTTGCGGTGAGCGCGAGCCAGCCGGATGAGATGCTGGCGGCGCTGGGCGTGGCTGGCACTGCCGGCAGTGATAGATC
>JAJZKY010000368.1 GCA_021803885.1 Planctomycetota bacterium | reverse complement strand
CCAAAGTTCTCATCTGCACTCTGGCCGCAGAGGTTCGCCGGAATCGCAGCTTGATTCGAGCTACCGAAGACTCCGCAAGAAGAGTGCAGTCCGCCACCGTCGTTGCGTGCTCGAAGGCTCTCCTTCGCCCACCTCACCATGCACGGAGACCGTTTGGAGGAAGCAACCGGATTGGCAGCAGGTCTGGACATCGCATCGTCTCTCGGAAAGTCGGTTCGTTCCTCTAGTTGAATGCCTGGTCGGCCCGGAAGCGCACGATGGTCAATCCGAGAGGGTTCACGGCCAGTTCATTGTTCTTCACGTTCTCGCGGAAGACATAGGTCACGCTGGCGGTCCATCGCTCCCGCTTGAGTTCCGTGTGGTCGGCGGGGTTGGTGTAGACCTTCTCAAATTCAATCCGTGCCGAATATGGAGACTGCCGCAAATCGTCCAAGACAATGTTCTTGACCTCTATATCGACATACGGGAGCGTGCTGTCGTTCCGGTACGTCTGGATAATCTTGTCCTTCTGCTCCTGCGCAATCACGGCCCGCTGCACATCGTCATTCAGAAAGTAGAGAGAATCGGTCTGGTCGCGCTCAATGGTGAAGCGATTGCGGCTGAAATACAACTCCGACCAGCGGGTGAGGTAATACTTGTTCTCCGCTTCCTGCGGACGGTACTGAAAGTTGCGATAGTCGATCGCTTCCGCCCGGCCCACATCGTTGATGCGGATAATCAGGGGCCGCATTGAGGCAAGCATCTTCTGGCTTTTGAATACGAGCGCGGCCAGCGCGAGACACACCGCCACAAGGCACAGGATTGTGATCTTGAGATAGGTGTTCATGACGAGCGGATCGCCGTACTGCTCCAGATACCGCTCCGCTGCGCGGGTGATTGTTGGCGTTGCTTTTGTGGCGACATTCATCGGTTTCTCCAAGGGACTCTGCCCGCGCTATATGCTCCGCAAGAGAGCAAATGTGAGTAGGCCCATACCGCCGTCGTGACCGCCGTGGCTGCCTGAGAAGAGCGTCATGGTCATGACTGGAATCTTGAACAGGATGTACACATTCACGAGGATGAGGATGATGAGTCCTGGCAAGTGCGTCACCATCGTGATGGGGTCAAGCGAAAATAGCGTCGACAGGTACGAAGTATAGAGATGGCTCAGGACACTGAGCGTTGCCGCTGCAATCACTTTGTAGAAGGCGAACCCCATAAACGCCCTAAGCCAGCCCCAAAACAAGAAATCCAGCTTGTCGAAAACGAGAAAGGGGATGAATACGGGACCGACAAGACCAATGACAGTCATCCCGATCGCAGCATAGGCGAGAATGGCAACGATGGTAGCGCTCAACAGCGAAATGATGAGCTGCACGACGAAATAAACAAGTGCGTAGTACGGTGACAACAGCGCTTTTGGGATGGCTCCGCCGAGCGGCTTTTCAGCCTGATGGATGGTGTTGAAGATTGTAGTCACACTGTCTTTGCCAATGATCGTAACGAGATTCTGTGCGCCTCCGTTGATAAAGCCTTGGATTGAGTAGCCGACGCCGGGAATGGCGCTGTCGTAAAACTTGACCATCGCATAGGCGAAGGTGATGAGCAGGAAAAAGCTGAGGAACTTGCCCATGTTGAAGCCGGGACCTCCATGCGCGGAGGCCAGCGATTCCTGCACGCCGAACCAGACGAGCATAATGGTGGCGAGGGCGATGCACATATGGAGACCGAGTGCAGTGACCGATGGCGCTGCTGTGGCGGTCAGCGAATCGCATCCCGTAGTAATCACTTGAAGTAGGTCCATAGCAAGTTCCTTGTGAACACCGGTTGTTCTAATAGCTCAAAGCGTCGGCTGCGTTGTTCGTCATGGGAGCAATAATCGTGTCGTAGTCTCGGTTGTAAGCCGCAGCGTCCTGAAATCCCGCCTTCATAGCGTCCTGCTGCTGTTTCTGCGCGACGATCTGTTGGAGGACGTTGGCTTGCTGAAGCTGGTTGGTCTCCTGCTGCTGCCGGAGTTGGAGAATCATCGCCTGGTTCATCCGCTGCATAGTGGCCATGTCGGTGTGCTGGGCCGGGTCCATCGAATGACTCGCGTTCTCAAGCGCCGAGATGTCCTGCTCCCGCTGCATTTCATTTGCCCGCATGGTGCCTAGCGTCTGCAGATTGCTTTCCGCGACCGCATCACCCAGGTCGGTGGTAGCAGCCTGCGCCGCGATCTGCTGCTGGCCCGCCATGCTGAGGGCGCTGTAGTCGGGGACGATTCCGGCGCGGGGAACGCTCGAAAACTGGTAGGCGGACTGCGCGTTAACACCGGTGTTCGCGGCATTGATCACACCTTGCGAATTGCCATAGGTGTTCGCCGTCTGGTCCAGCGCCATCCAATAGGTGGAAGGGGAAATATAGGGCTGATAAAGGCTCGCGGGCGAACTGGCCATCTGTTTGGCAAAATTGTAGGCCGCGATCACGTTCTGGCTCGTTTGTATAGTCGTGGTGTAGAGTTGGCTGGCCTGCATGATCTGCTGGACGGCATGAACGGATTGGGTGGGATCAAAGACGACTCCCCCGAACTGTGCCTGGGCTGCGGCGCCTCCGACAAGAAGGATCGCGAGAATTCCGATACTACCCGGGATGCGTTTCATGTTCATTCTCCTTTACGGTTATTTGGTTTCGGCGGCCATTATCTGGTCCAAGAGTTTGCCAGCCTTCGCGCCTTCCGCGGCGCATTTTTGCTGCTGCGCTTTCTGTTGTGCCGGGGTTGGAAGTGTGGGCTTTTTCCCTGATATGTAACCGCCATCTCCAGCCGTGGCGGGAGCAATGCAGTCTGTGTAGTATTGCGCGTGGGCTTTGGCATAATCGTTTTGCAACCTGGTTAGCTTATGCTGCTTGCTCTCGCATCCGGCGATGACCAAGCTTCCGAGTATCAGTCCTATTGCAACAAGCGCGTGAGTGTATTTCATTGAAGCCTCCTAGAACGTCTGGTCCATGGTGTGGTTGGTGTACGCGGGCAGCAACATATCCTGCGTGAAATAGACTTTAACGCGGTGGCCTTCGCGGATGGTGATGGTCGGCGGTATCTGAAGGAATTGGTCGAGAACCGTGGTTGCCGACTCGGACACACTGCCGGCGGCTCCATTCGTGAACTCCTGAGAACCGGAACCGGTGAAAGCACCTCCACCCTGCGTAATTTCACCGGCACCGGCGATCACGCCCAGGACAATGGAGGTTCCGAATATTTCGAGATAGTGATTGTTCACTTTGTCTTTGAGTCCTTCCTCACCAATCTGGTCTAGCCCGTGGAATTGGTCGAGATCCACCGAATAGCCGTCCGGCATAATCATCCGATGAAAGACGACAGCTAGGCGGCGCTGCTGGCCGAATCCGGCGGCACCAATTTTCTTCGCCTCGCCCAGCACGATGGTTCCATCGGGAATGAGGACGTGCTGATGGTCATGCGAATACAAAGGATTGGAGACAAGCACCTTGACCGGGCCAACGGCATCGCCGTCCAGACGGTTCATCAGGACCGTGTCGAGCGTCGTGCCCTCATAGACAACATACGGCTGGCCCACGGCAGAATCCAGATTGATCTCGGACGCACGCTTTTGTTGTGTTGACCGCTCACCTGGGGCACGAGGAGCAATCAAGCTGCTTCCTGCCTGATCCGAAAGCGCGTATGGGTTCTGCCTCGGAGCGTAGCCGGTTGGCGCGGTTCCCGCTTGCGTTGCCTGTTGCTGTGGCGGAGAATCGGCAGGCTGGGTGTAAACAAGGTTCGACGCGAACCGAGAGTTGTACTGAAGCTCCCGTTCCTTGGCGGCGAGCTGCTGGGCCTGCTGTTGCTCTGGAGTGAGTTGTTGCTGACCGCCGTTCTGTTGCCCGGTTGCGGCTTGCGGGCAAGGCTGGCCCGGAATACAAGCGAGAGATTGGCCTGTAGGGCCATAGGTGGAGGCGGCGGCCTGCTGTGCGGGAGTTGCACGCGCAAGTGCGGGATCGTTGGCGGCAGCTATAGCGGCCTGCTGCTGTTCCTTGAGTTGTTCGGCCTGAAGCTGGCTCTTCAAATCGGCAACATTGTTGTCGGTATTGTCCTGCACGGTTGGCTGCGGCGGCTGGTTTTTCCCAGCCTGCGTCGCGGGCTTCTTGCCACCGGCGCTGAAGATCGCCGCGATGATAACCAGTACGCTGGCTCCAAGGTAAAGAAATATCTTCAGGTTTTTCTGGATCACGCCCTTCGGTTCCACGAGCCTGCGACGCAGTTCGGGCAGATCGGAAAAATCAGGGTCTGCAGGTGGTTTTGTTTCTTGGTCAGCCATCGCCGTCACCCCTTGCGCGAAAACTCCATGCGCTTCTTGCCCAGCTCCACATAGCCCGAATCCATGACCTTCGGGATGATGTAGGTTCCATCGCGGAGGTCGTAGTTAACAAGGTTGGGCTTGCCATCCTTCATTTCGTATACGCTGAACTTTTCCGGCGCATTCGTCTTGATATAGGTGAACTTGTTGTCGTGATAAATCGACTGGATATCGAACGGGGCCTCGTTCGCCTTGTAGGTATAGTCAAACTTCAGTTGCAGGGGATAGGCGCTTTTATACGCATCGACGGCCTGCTCGACATGGGACTGAAGCGCGGCAAGCTGCTGCTTCGACTGCTCCAATTGGGCGGCTGGAACATATTGCGGAGGGCCGGACGACGCCACGATGGAGGAACGATCGGCGGGCACGATCAATACCTTCAGGTCAGGCAGTTCGGAGGTGCCGGACACGTCCTGCAAGGTGAAACTGTAGATATTGCCCTTGTCGGTAATGAGATTCAGATTGGAGGAAATGCCTGCTTTGGCCGGATGCACAAAACAGAAATTGCCGACAACATCCACCACCCAGAAATCTTTGTCGCCGGTCGCGGCCTCCATGATCTTCTCGGTCGGCGGAACTTCAATGAGCGTCGTGTACTTCAGCTTGGCTTGAATGGGCACGATGTCCTGTGAGTGATACTGCACGGTGCGGGCCGAAGCGTCCTGAGCAACGGCCACAGGGGGGATGAGAGCCAGAGCGGTCCCGGCGATGGCAATAGATATACGGTTCATGCGAGTGCTCCTTTACGATTTTCGGTTGCAAGCCCGGACGATGTCCGGGGCCGGAATGGAAACTCTTCGGCTAGACGGCGCAGACCCTCGGCGATACCGAAGCGCTCAAAGTAGTCGCGCTTCTTCAGGTTGTCGCGGGCATTGTTCGTCGCCATCCAGTGCGAAACGGAATCGACATTCAACTGGACCTTTTTGGAAGACTGCGCTTTACGGATGAGCATCTGGCCGGGTGGAACAAGTCCGGCAATCAGGTTCAGTTCGGTGTCGTTCAGATGAAATGCTTCGCGGTACACATCGCGATCCATCTCTGGGTTCGCCAGGAAGATTTTGGTGGGACAACTCTCGGAGACGATCTGCAACATGCCCGACTCCTGCAATTCCTTGATGGATTGCGTGGCCAGGATCATCGCGGCGTTGTGCTTGCGCCACGTCTTCTGCGCCTGGACGATATAGTTCCGAATGGTCTCGTTCTTGATAAACAGCCATGCCTCGTCCAGCAGAA
>JAJZKY010000367.1 GCA_021803885.1 Planctomycetota bacterium | reverse complement strand
CAAGCCCGTCGCTATCGATTGGGGCTGACGGTTGCGAGGCTTCCGGTTTTTTGCGTGTCATGCGGGCGTTTACGATACCCCCGATCCCCGCCAGCGTCATTTCTATCAATATCTGTCCAACGCGCGGCAATGCTACGGCCACCACGATCAATTCCGGCGATCCGACGATCGGTGTTAGAAAAAGAGCTTGGATGGCTTCACGCACCCCCAACCCGCCCGGCAGCAAGCTGAACATTCCAAGACTTACGGACAGGGCAAACGCCCCGACCAAATCGGGATAGGCTCGCCACGAGATAGTGTGGATGCTGTGCACACTGGCCCAAAGTGCGACACCGCCAAAAAACCACACCGGCATGAACATGCCGACGGCCGAGAGCATATGACGGAAGCGAAATCGTCTGCCTGGTGGAATTGGCCCGCGCTTCATCGACTTGAGTGCCGTATTGATCATGAAAAAAAAGATTTTCGGATGGAACGCTGTAAGCAGTGCCGCAATCGCCACACCCACCAACACCAGATACAGCGGATGATCGCGTGCATCCACCAGCAGCGCAATAGCGCCGACCAGCGCACCCGATAGCGTATACATGGCATTTTCAAGTAATGTAGAAAGCACACAAAGTTCGCGGGCCATACCGGCCCGATGCGTCCGGTCAATACGCATCAACACCAGAAAAACCTTGCCCGGCGCGTATTTACCGGCTTGGCTGAAGGTGTATGCCGCCAGCAATGGAATCTTTGGCGATCGGTCGCCCATTCGTCTTGCCAGCCACAGCCAGGTCAGACTGTTGGTGACCATGATGCCGATGAAACTCAGGGGGATCAACGGTATGTAGCGCCAATCGATATCGACGGGCTTGGAACCAGCCTTGTGCCAGGCGTCCAGCAGTTTGTCGCCGACGAAACCGAACACCAGCACCATAACCAGCAATTTAATGACAAAAATGATTTGAGCTTTGGTAAGCTTCATTCAACTCTTTTCATATTTTCGGGTTTCGCTTTTTGAGCGATACATCCACGGGTCACCGTGACACCGTCCACCGGTCAGGACCCGTCACCCGATTCATACCCCCGATGATTTCACCCTATTGTGCTCGAATCAGGGCTAATTGGAAACACCTCTCGAAGAAGAACGCGTACTGCTCGGGACCATTGCACGCCAGCCGCACGTACTCGCCAGTGAGTGGAAAAAAATTTGCGCCGCAGGATGGTCTCATAGACCGTCGATGCGGGCGACTTTGCAATTCTTCCTGCTGACAACCTGTCCTGCACATGGCTCTCCACTGCAGGCCAGAATTACGCCCACTTCATCGGTGCAGCGATTCCGGGCGGGGCTGCCATGGACGCCTCGGGGGTAACGGATGTTTAGCACTCAAACGCTTCTCCTCCCGCCTTATCCCCAGCATGCTGCTCCAAACCCAATGGATTGTCCGGCACGGCCCGCTGGCAGCGAAACACCAACAGTCATTCACTTTGCACCCAGGGCTAGCGGCAAAAGTTGGCACGCTGGCATACCATGCCGTCCGCCGTATATTATCAGCAGTTGAAGACGACCATGCTTAAGGTCGATATGCGGAGAATATTTATGGCCATCAATCGAAAATGTATTTCTGGTTTAATTGGTTTGCTTGTTGGGGTCACTTTGGCGGGTTGCAGCAGCAATCCGGCCGTGCTGCTGCCCAATCCGCGGTCGCCAATTGCCGATGTGCCCGTCCCCGATGGATTCCACATCGTGCTAAGTAAGTCCGAAAGCACCGTCGTCCCCGGCTCGGGTTTGCGAATTGTTAATGAATATTACAAAGGCTCGCCGGCCCGTCTTACCACCGCCCGTTTTTTCTTGCACAACCTGCCCAACAACGGTTGGAAACTGCGGGAAGAGACCCAAGGATCGGGCGGGATAACCGAGTTTTTCAAAAAGGGTGATGAAAATTGCACCATAACCATCCGGCATGGCTGGTTCCATACGCATCTGTACATCGTCATAACGCCCAACCATGCCCACGGTGGTAAATCAATCGCCCCGGCATCCACCACCGCACCCGCTGGTTCATCGTGAATGCTATGAACCACTCTTCACGCCCCGAACATCTGCAGGAATACATGGATGATCCGCAGGCGGATGTCGGTGAACTGGATAAGGGTTTGGCGTTTATACGGCTTGTGAATCGGCGTCTTGGTGGCACACGCAGCGTAATTTCTACCCTGCAGCCGTGGCTGGTACCGTGGCCCAAGGACCGGCCGGTGGGTATTCTTGATGTCGCCACTGGTTCTGCCGATATCCCGCTGGCCATGTTAAATATGGGGCATCAGATGGGGCTGAAGTTAAACATCACGGCACTTGATCTCCACCCCGTCACTTTGCAGCTTGCGGCCAAACACATTGGTGGCCATCGTGGGGTGCAATTGCTTCGCGGCGACGCCATGCGTCTGCCTCTGGCGGATGGGGCGGTGGACTTTGCCACATGCAGTCTGTTTTTGCATCATCTCACCACGCCGCAGGCTCTCGCCGTGGTACGCGAAATGGTGCGTGTGACGCGGTGTGGCCTCGTGGTAAGCGACTTGGTGCGATCGCGCTGGGCGCTGGCGACCATATCTGCGATGACCATCTTTTCGCCGCGGCTCCATCGGCACGATGCGCGCGTATCGGTTGCCAAGGGGTGGAAGCGTGCCGAAATTCTTCGCATCGCCGACGAGGCAGGTGCCGATTTTGCCCGGTATCGGTCCGCACGCTATGCCCGCTTTGTTCTGGCGGGGTGCCGCAAGGCATAGGGCGGACTCGGCTCGCTATTTGCCGCGTTCATTTACATGCGTGTCCACCCGCGCATGACGTAATAATGAAGTATTATCTTTGGACTGGACGCGACGGCCCGCCGGAAGGGATGGTGCTCTTCCGTACGGCCTTGCTTTTAGCGGCCAGCCATTTCGCCATTTTCTGCTGGGCCGCCGCTTGGCGCAGATGACCGAGCTTTTTCAGCACTGCCGAGAGTGCCACATGAATCACCGGTGTGTCTGGTGCGACTTTTTCCGCCAATTCCAACTGCTGAAGTGCCGCAGCGTATTGACCAAGTGTATAAAGGCACTGCGCATAGGATACGTGTCCGGGCACAAATTGCGGCGACACCTCCACCACCCGCCGGAAGTAGACGAGGGCCTTGTGTCCGTGCCCGAGTCCCACCAGTGTCATCGCCATGCGGTAATTCGCTTTGGTGTTGTGCGGCTCGATCCGCGTGGTAAGTGCAAACTGCCCGGCGGCCGCGGGAAGATTTCGCGCCATCAAGTCAAATTTACCAAGCTGATAGTGAATGGCCGCCGAATCCGGCAGCACCTCAACGCCACGGATTAAATCCTGGTACGCCATCCGCCAATCCTTATGGTCTTCGTACCATTTCACCAGTGCAAGGATCAATGTCGGTTGCTGCGGATCGACCTCCAGCGAGCGGCGATAATAAGGCATGGCTTTGGCCGGTTCGTGGTAATAGTGGTTATACATATCGCCAAGATCGGTATTCACCGTGGGGTCCTGTTTATCTGACAGCAGCCAAGCCTTGTGCAAAAGCGCCATACCCTCGTCCGGATGGTGATGTTTAATATCATAAATGGCAACGTTATCCATGGCGGCGAATGCCTGCGGGTTGTACTTTAAATTGTGCGTCCAGAGATGTATGGATGGCAAATAGACATCAGCTTGCTTCAAAGTGACGGGTAGCAATGCCAGCACCACACATCCTGCGAGAACCGCGCCTCCAATATTCTGCCCACGTGTGGAGACCGTTCCCGCCGAGGCCTGCATCTTACGGAGAAGAAACTCGCCACATCCGACAAATAATGCAAATAGGCCGATGCAGGGGATGTATTGGTAATGGTCGGCCACAAAGGTGTACGTTTCCGTGTAGAAAGAGGCAAACCCCAGCACCGGTGAAATGGTCAGGCCGTAAAAAGCGATAGCACAAAACGGCCCGCGACCAATGCGGCGTGAAAGCGCCAGCAGCGTCAATGGAACGGCAATAGCCCCAATAATCGCCAGTAAGTCCATGCCGGAAAAATGTTGAATGTCCCAGCGGTGATAGATCGCCAACAAGGGGTGGGGCCAAAGCAATTTTGCCGGGTAAAACCATAAATCGCGTGCTGCGATAATCAGGTGCTGGGCGACGGTAAAGTGAAATCGCGATCCGGCCGCATGCACCTTTACGTGCTCAATGTAGATGGTCACCATCCCCATCGCCAAACCGACCGCAAACCAGGGTACCAGCGACCACCCTTGATACCGCCGTACCGATCCACGCTTCCACCATGTTATCACCCACAATACCGCTGGTAGCGTGCAGGCGTCGGTCTTGGCCAGCAAAGCGAGCACAAAGGCTAAGCTGCCGGCGAAAAAATATTTCCACTCGCCCGCTGCCGTTGATTCCGGATCGTCCAGACGGGCAAAGCGTATCCACGCCCCGGCGGCGAAGAACACAAAAAATGCTGAAAGCAGGTTTTTCTGCTCCGTCACCCAAGCCACCGTCTCCACCTGAACCGGATGAATGGCAAAAAGCGCAGCTACCAGCCATGCGCCCGGTACACGCAGCATGCGCAATATCCGCCAAAGAATCAGCGCGTCCACCATTTGCAGAATAATATTGGCGAGGTGATACCCCAGTGGGGCAAACCCCCATAACTGATGCTCAATCCAAAATGCGGTAAATACCAGCGGGTAGTATTGAAGTGATTTGGAAGGCTCAAACCAGATGTCCCACAATCCATGCGGCGCGGTCATCAACGGGTTGTGCACCACCCAGCCGCCATCGTCCCAGATATATCCCGCCTTGATCAGCGGTAGATATGCAACGACTGTTAGCAGGGCCAGCAGAGTGCCGGCGATCAGGTCATTTCGTCGGCTGACGGGAGGCAAATCTCGATGGGTCATAGGATGTACTTTCCACGCAATTGCGTCCGCAAGCAAGTGCACAGGTCGAATTGACACCCGCGCTTCTCCGAAAGCACGCGCTACCGGACATTACAACAAGGATAGAGCAAAGTTCGCCCTTCCGCACCGTTGGCTTCTACACCTCAGGAGCCTGTCCGAGGAATAACATGGGCTGCGATGGCATGGATTTTGGCGGGCATCAAGAAGCGGTGACGGGACCGTATCGGGCGATACGCCGCGGAGGCTTCGCCGCAGAGGCCAGGTGAAACACCCCCCGTCCGGAGGATGCTAAGACCCACTCGGTCGGCGGAGTATCGGTTCGCTGGCAGTCGGCAAAATCGCTGCGGCGGAAAATCCGAGGCCGCATGAAAATTGCACTGCCAGGGGATATACATATACAGCACGCGTTTGATAAACTGCGTGTTGTTCTCATCAATAGATATCCATGTAATGACGTGAACTCGGGATAAGAAATTCCGTAGCTTTGTTTATTCAAGTTGTTATATTCACCGTGGCACAGACATTCCTGTCTGTGACGCTTTATTCTGCGCTAAATCACAGGCAAGAATGCCTGTGTCACCTTGGTTAACGTGAATTCTGGATAGACCTTTTCGACGGCCGCTCGCCGGCTGGTTGCTTAAAAAATCGCCAGAAATATTTGTTAACC
>JAJZKY010000366.1 GCA_021803885.1 Planctomycetota bacterium | reverse complement strand
GGCAGCGGAGGCCGGGCCAACGCCAAACACCGACAGGGGGAAATGACGATGTCTGCTCTGCATCCATCCATTACAGTGCTCGACTTCGACCGGATAGGCCCGGCCGCCGGCACACGGTTCCCCGACGTGGTTCTGCCGGACCAGAACGGCCGCATCGTCGACCTGCACGCGGACCGCGCCGGCCGGCGGGCTCTCGTCCTCTTCAATCGCAGCGTCATCTGGTGAGCGTACTGCAAGACGCAGCTCGTGGAGCTGCAGAAGAGCATGCCGGACTTCGAGCGGGAGGGGGTTGCCGTCTTCGCGATCAGCTACGAACCCGTCAGCGCCATGGCCGCCTTCGCGGCGAAGCACGGCATCACCTACACCCTTCTGTCTGATGAGGGCAGCAAGGTCATTCGGGCGCTGGGGCTGCTCAACCAGTACGTTGCCGAACAGCATGCGTACTACGGCATCCAGGTGCAGGAGCGCCATCAAGGGATACCGTACCCAGGGGCCTTCGTGCTGGACGCGAACGGCGTCATCGTGGAGAAGCGGTTCGAGCAGAGCTACCGCCTGCGCCCCACGGCCGTTTCTCTGCTGGAGACCGCTTTCGGCGGCAAGAGCTCGGTTCCGCCTGTGCTGGTTCAGGCGGGTAGCGAGGAGCTCCAGGCATCCCTCTGGCTGGGCGCGCCGGCCTACCGCCCCTACCAGAAGCTGAGGTTGGAATTCGAAATCCGAATCGCTCAGGGGCTGCACGTGTACGTGGAGCCTATACCGGAGGGGTACACGCCGCTGACGGTGGAGGTCGATCTGCTGGAGGGGATGGAGACAGGAGAGCCGGAGCTGCCGGATCCGCATCCGTTTGAGGTGGAGGGGCTCGACGAGCAGTTCTACGTCTACGAGGGCACCGTGCGCGGAGCCCTGCCGCTGGTATTGACGAAGAACCTGGGCGAAGTGGGACTGAGGGTTACGCTGAGCTACCAGGCGTGCAGCGACGCCCTATGCTACCCACCCGCCGAGCTTGCCGTAGAATTGCCGATCACCGGCATCGACGTCATCCGGGACTAAAGCAAATCGGCGACCAAACCCGCGGGACGAGACCTCCGAGGTCTCGAAGACCTCGGAGGTCTGGGCTTGATCCCCCGGACCCCGCGGGCTTCACCTTGGCATTGGATTAGACACCACAAAGGAGGTTTGCACTTCGGGACGTAATGGGCTACAGTCTCGGAGCGGTGGCGAAAGCGTTCTCACCACCGGAGTACCTCCAGCACCACAGTGCGTGACGCGAGCGAGCGCAGCGTCACGGCAGGTGGACGGCCGCCAGCGAGGCAGATGTCGCGATGCAGAACACGCCGGATTACTACGCCATCATCCAGGTGGACCATCGAGCCGAGAGGGACGTGATAGACGCGGCCTACCGCCGCCTCGCATCGAAGTACCACCCCGATGTGGACCGCTCGCCCGGGGCCACCGAGCGGATGAAATTGCTCAACGCGGCGTACGATGTACTCTCCGACCCGGCCAGGAGGGCGGCCTACGATCTCAGCCGCGCCGTCTCCCCGCGAGCGCAGACGCGTCCCCGGCCCCAGGCGCCCCGTCAAGAAACCAGCTTCGACTGGCGTACGAGCGTCATTGTGACCGGCCTCATGCTGGCGGTCGGCGCCCTGGGCCCGGAGTTCGGTCTGCGGACCATTTTCATCGTGGGCCTGCTCTTCCTGGCCGGCTGGTTGATCATGTCCTCACGGAAGAGCTAGGTCGCGCTCGGCACCTTAATCCTAACAACTTCGGGACGTTCCGCGCCAGATCAGCCCTGCGCCCAGGGCGGCTCGACGAGACGCCGCCAAGCTTCTTGAAGAGGTTAATCTTCCCCCCGCTCATCCAGGAATCTCAGGAATGTTGTCGCGTCGATGACCTTTACTCCCTCGTACTCCCCGATCACCAGCAGATCCTCGTCCTCGGTGATAAGATACTCGGCCCGCGCCGCCAGGGCTGTGGCCAGGAACTTGTCGTCTTTCGCGTCGCGAGAGACAGCAGGTATAGCCGGCACTTCCACGAACTCGGCCTGGCTGAGGATCTCGATGATCCTGGCCACGTCCATCCCCCGAAGGCTGCGGAACTTCCGAGTCAGCTCCGGGCGGCGGAGCACATCCAGGATCTCCAGGATGACCGGCTGGGAGAGGTAGAGGCGGTAGTGAGGGCAGTGGGTGAAGATCAGACGGCCCCATCGGCCGTGAGGGTTGATGAGGCCGCGGACGAAGACGACGGTGTCGAAGACGACCCTAAGCATCTTTCGTCCGGCTGGCGGTCACTGCCTTCCTTATCGCCTCGTCGATCTCCTCCTCGCTCATGGAGGCGGCTTCCTCGCGCACAGGGGCGAAGACGTCGTACAGCTCCTTCAGCCAGGGAGATCCCGCCGCGTTCTCGGTGACGCGCATCGGCCTGATCCGCAGCTGCCCCTCTTCGAGGATCATCTGAAGCACGCTGTCCTCGGTGATCCCGAGTCTCTTGCGGAACTCAGCAGGAATGGTGATCTGGCCGCTTCTCAGCGGTCGAACGATTCTGGTCATAGACTCTCGTCCCCTCACCTGCACCACCTCTTCACTGAATAGTGTGAATTATGAAAAGGTCTCTAATGTATTTTACATGGTCGCACTGTAATGGATGGATGCAGAGCAGACATCGTCATTTCCCCCTGTCGGTGTTTGGCGTTGGCCCGGCCTCCGCTGCCATGCCTTCGTCCTGACGCGATGCATTACCCATTCCTGCCGAAGGCTGCCGGTGTCCAACATCCGTGGAAGGGTAGCACGTCGACGAAGGTGCCAACTTGCCGTCTCGCATCGTCGCTGTCATGATGGGCAACAGCCAGGCCCTCTCTTTGCACAGTACAGTGCGTGACAGCGGTAATGTACCGCTGGTTTTCGTGCGCAGCCTCGTTTCGGAGACGTGAAATGCTGGTCATCGGCGATGTCGGTGGAACCAAGACTGATCTGGCCGTCTTCTCAGCGGAGGCCGGGCCCCGGAAACCCCTCGCTGAGGCTACCTTTCACAGTGCCGGGTACGGCAGCCTGGAGCTGCTGGTGCGTGAGTTCCTGGATCAGGTGAAACTCCCCGTGGATCAGGGCAGCTTCGCCGTCGCCGGTCCGGTGGTAGGCAGCCGGGCGAAGATCACCAACCTGCCATGGGTAATCGACGAGGAGCGCCTCCAGCAGGGGTTGAAGCTGAGCTCCGTGAGGCTCTGGAACGACCTGGAAGCCAGCGCCTACGCCGTGCCCTTCCTGGAGCCCGAGGACCTGGACACCCTGAACGCGGGTAAACCGGATCCCCATGGCGCCATAGCCGTCATTGCCCCGGGAACCGGCCTGGGCGAGGCATACCTGACCTGGGACGGGTCGCGCTACCGGGCACATCCGTCAGAGGGGGGGCCACACGGACTTCGCCCCCACCGACGACCTTCAGATAGAGCTGCTGCGCTATCTCCTGCGTCAGCACGAGCACGTCAGTTACGAGCGGGTCTGTTCCGGCATCGGCTTGCCTAACATCTACAGCTATCTCAGGACAAGCGCCCGCGGTGAGGAACCGCCGTGGCTCGCCCAGCAACTTGCCTCGGCGGAGGATCATACGCCAATAATCGTGAATGCCGCCCTGGACACCTCCAGACGGTGTGAGCTGTGCGTCGCCGCTCTGGACACCTTCGTATCCGTTCTGGGCGCAGAGACGGCGAACCTCGCCCTCAAAGTGCTCGCGACCGGCGGAGTATACCTGGGCGGCGGCATCCCGCCGAGGATCGTGCCAATCTTGAAGCAGCAGTGGTTTATGCAGGCGTTCCTGGACAAAGGGCGAATGTCCAACCTGCTGTCCGCCATGCCGGTCCACGTCATCCTTAACCCAAAGGCCGCCCGGTTGGGGGCGGCCTGCCTGGGGCTCGGCCTGTGAAGGGAAGGCTGACAGCCTCGTAGGCTACGTGGTCTCCTCGCCGGTCGCGCCCAGCTCCACCAGCTGGTATCTGCGCACCGGCCGGCCCACGGCCCCGTAAGTCAACTTGACCTCGGCCTGGCCGGACTCGGCCAGATACTCCAGGTAGCGCCGCGCCGTCACCCGAGAGGCCCCAACCTGCTCCGCCACCTCCTCGGCCGTCAGCAGCTCCTTGCGGTGCTGCATCAGCTCGGTGATCGACTTCAAGGTGAGTTGGTCCAACCCTTTTGGAAGCTCATCTCTATGCGAAGTCGCCAGCAGGCGGCGCAGCCTGTCCACCTCCGCCTGGCTCAGCGGAACATCTCCGTCCACCGATGCCCTCCACCGGCGGTAAGCCTGGAGCACGGCTGCGAAGCGCTCGAACTTGAACGGCTTGAGTATGTAGCCAACAGCTCCGTTCCTCATTAGCTGGCGTACGATACCGGCATTCCGCACCGCCGTCACAGGGATCACGTCCGCATCCACGTCTTGGCGGCGGATCTCCCTGAGCAGCTGCAATCCGTCGCCGTCCGGCATATAGACGTCCAGCAGAACCACGTCGGGTCGCAGCCGCTGCACTGCCTCAACGGCGGAAGCGACCGACCGCGCTACACCTATCGTCGTGAATCCATCGACCC
The DNA here is from genome assembly GCA_021803885.1 of Planctomycetota bacterium. Next base: position 1,018 of record JAJZKY010000366.1, on the reverse strand, counting down.
GCTCGGTGAACTCGCGGTTGATGTCGGCTACGACCGGGTCGTCCTCTACTATTAGCACTCTGAGAGTACGCATCGATACTCTCTCCTAAGAGCCTGTTCGTGGCAAATGTACCGTAAACCTGCAGCCGGCCCCGTGCTCGCTCTCGACCTGGATGTCGCCCCCGCCCTTTTTGACTTCCGCCATCACGAGGGAGAGGCCAATTCCTTTGCTCCCGGCCTTCGTCGTGTAACCCTTCTCGAAGAGAAGAGAGGGGGGCGGTATCGTGGATACCGCCCCCGGTGTCCTCTACCTCGATCAGCATCCCCTTCTCGGAGCAGTACAGGGAAACCCAGACGTTGCGGCTCTCTTCCGGTAAAGGGGATACGGCGTCGAAGGCGTTCTCTATCAGGTTTCCCACCACCGTCACCAGGTCCACCCTGCCTAACCAAGAATCGCGAACCGGCACGTAGCTGTCCGGGTCCACGGTCAAGGAGATGCCTCGCTCGTTCGCCACGCTTATCTTGCCCAACATAAGCCCGGCCAAAGCCGGATCGTGGATGCGCCTGGTCACGAAGCCGACGATCTCCTCATGGTTGCGAGTCACCGTGGAGATGTACTCCAGCGCATCCTCGTGTCTACCCAACTGGATTAGGCCTGAAACGGTGTGTAGGCGATTCATGAACTCGTGCGCCTGGGCGCGCAGCGTCTCGGCCAGCTGCTTAACACCCGTCAATTCTGTCGCGAGCTCTCTGATCTCGCTCATATCCCTGAAGGTAGCGACGGCCCCTACCACCTTCCCCTCCACGAGTATCGGCACCCGGTTCGTGAGGATGACGCGGCCCATCAGCTCCTGTTCCTGGTCGTAGTCGCGCCTGCCGGTCGCCAGCACGTCAGGCAGCCGCGTATTAGGCAACACGTTCGCCACAGGCTGGCCCACAGCGTCCTGTCCGATCCCTGTCAACCGCTCGGCCTCCTTGTTTACCAGTGCTACCCGGCTGCCCTTGTCGACGGCTATGACTCCCTCCCTGATACTCTGGA
>JAJZKY010000365.1 GCA_021803885.1 Planctomycetota bacterium | reverse complement strand
TGTCAACCAGGTGCAATCAAGCGCCAAGATCATTCAGGGCGGTGCAGCCCATCATGGAGGATCCAAAGAGTGCCAACCCCAGCACGGCGCCTGCACGCACTGCGCGGAAAAGCAATTGTCGCGACGAGGCTTTCACCCGTGGGGAACTGCCGGAGGAGTTGTGTTTGCGACCTGATGCGCGGGCCATATCTAACCTTTCTTAGGTGCATTGTTCTGCTATGGGCCTGGTGCCCCTCGGCCAGTCGCTCGTGACCGGCTTTACAGTTGGATGCAGGTATACAATTCTGCCTCCTGCAGCGGCAACTCATTGCCAGGGCTTCGGCCAGAGCGCCTACCCGGTGGCCATGTTATCGGCACGAACGCTTGGCCGACTGTATATGGGCCGCTCCCGTTAGCGGGGCGGTGTCAGGCCCCAGCATGTTCAACCATGCCGTGGGCGGTGTCAAGCAATTATAGCCGCTACCTGGCGGCGAGTCTTTGCCAAAGCATGATTTTTTTGCGCTATGGCGGCAACGGTCGTTAAACCGCTACAACTTTATCGGAACTGCAACTTGGTTTAGCCCAAACTTTTTTGCCGATTGGCGGCAATTGCGTTGGAGCCATCCCGTTAAGCCTTTTTCCTCAATCATGCTTAAGCGGGCAAGCCCGAACCAGGACCGGTCAAAAAATTTGCAGCGACTTTGCGGCGACAGCGATTAATTGCGGGTGGCTGCCGACGCTGGCCGCTGCGCATGGCTAATCCTCTCATGGAGCGCAATCGCCTCGAGTGGGTGAGATTGCTATTCGGGTACGTGTGGCTGATGAGCGTACTTGTCGCCAGGGCCAGCGTTGAGTAACGTATCTGCTTCGCGCGGAACATCGAGGTTTAGCCGCAGCACCTGAACCCACGCCGAAGATGATTATGAAGCACTGCGGTTGCCAGCAATATTGGAGCTAATAGTTATGTCAAACATTCCCAGCTTTAAAACGGTTGTAGTGCCGGCCCATGGTCAACCCATTACGATGGGGCCGGGCAATGTGCTCAATGTGCCTGATCATCCCATTATTCCATTTATAGAGGGCGATGGCACCGGGGCGGATATCTGGCGGGCGTCGGTGCGCGTGTTCGATGCGGCGGTAAAAAAAGCCTTTGGCGGTAAAAAGCAGATTGCCTGGATGGAGGTTTACGCCGGCGAAAAATCGTTTAACAAGTTCAAGACCGGCACGCCCGAGGGCGATGCCAAGGCGTGGTTGCCCGATGACACTGTTGAGGCATTCCGGCACTTTTTGGTGGGAATTAAGGGGCCGCTTACCACTCCGGTGGGCGGCGGCATTCGATCGCTCAATGTGGCATTGCGGCAATTGCTGGACCTTTATGTTTGTTTGCGGCCCGTGCGGTATTTTGCCGGCGTGCCAAGCCCCGTGAAGCGGCCTGAAGCGGTGAATATGGTGATATTCCGCGAAAATACTGAGGACATTTATGCCGGCATAGAATGGGCCGCCGGCTCCGAAGAAGCCCGCAAACTGCTGGCATTTATCAAAGCCGAGTTCCCCAAGGTATATGGCAAGGTGCGTTTCGCCGAAAGCAGCGGCATTGGCATTAAGCCGGTAAGCAAGGATGGCTCGCAACGGCTTATTGCCGCCGCGATAGATTACGCCATCAAGCATAAGCGTAAGAGCGTAACGTTTGTGCACAAGGGCAACATTATGAAGTTTACCGAGGGGGCCTTCCGCGATTGGGGCTACCAACTTGCCAAAGAAAAATACGGCGCCGTCGAAATAGATGGCGGCCCGTGGTGCCGGCTGCCCAATGGTATCATCATCAAGGACGCCATTGCCGACATCACGCTGCAGCAGGTGCTAACCCGCCCGGACGATTTTGACGTGATTGCAACGCTTAACCTCAATGGCGACTACCTCAGCGATGCGTTGGCGGCGCAGGTGGGCGGCATTGGCATTGCTCCCGGCGGTAACATTAATTACCACAGCGGCCATGCCATTTTTGAAGCCACGCATGGCACCGCGCCCAAGTACGCCAATCTTGATAAAGTAAACCCCGGCAGCGTGGTGCTTTCGGGCGTGATGATGTTTGAACACCTGGGTTGGCAGCAGGTGGCCGAAAGCATTGTCGCCGCGATCGAAAAAACCATCGGACAAAAAATTGTAACCTACGATTTTGCCCGGCTTATGACCGGCGCGCACGAGGTGAAGTGCAGCGAATTTGCCGATGCGGTTATCAAAAATATCTAACAATTGCGACAATCGCCTTGCGGCGGCGGGTTGGGTGGGCTGGTACTGTTAACGCCGCTTCCCCCCGGCGGGGGCGGTAGTTGCCTGCACCCGGCCAACATCGTAAACTATGCAGGTTATGCAAGTAAGCCTTTTTGTAACGTGCTTGACCGATTTATTTGCCCCGCAGGTTGGCATGGCAGTGGTGAAAACGCTGGAGCATTTTGGCTGCAGCGTGGACTTTCCGCAGGCTCAAACCTGCTGCGGCCAGCCGCAGTTTAACAACGGCTACCCGCAGGAGGCGCGTCCGCTGGCCGAGCGGATGATTCGCGTGTTTAAAGATTCGGCCTATATCGTAACACCGTCCGGCTCGTGTGCGGCCATGATTCGCGACCACTACCCCGAATTGTTTAAGGATGATCCGGCCAAGCATCAGGAGGCGTTGGATTTTGCGGCACGCTGCTATGAGTTCGTGGAGTTTTTAACCCGCGTGCTGAAGGTGGATGTGTCAAAACTTACGCTGCCCGAACCGCAGCGCTTTACCTATCACTACACCTGCCACCTGCGCGGCCTGGGGGCCACCGGCGAGCCGTGCATCAGTCTGCTCAAGCAGCTTAAGGGAGCCAGTTTTATCCCGCTGGAAAAAGCCGAGCAATGCTGCGGCTTCGGCGGAACCTTTGCCGTAAAATATCCGGACATTTCCGGTGCCATCGTGCGCGACAAAGTGCAGTGCGGCCAAAAAACCGGTGCCGACGTGATGATTGTTAACGATGGCGGCTGCGCCATGAATATCGGCGGTGCCTGCCATCGGCAGCATGGCGACTTTGCGGTAAAGCACATCGCCGAAGTATTAGCCTCGGCCATTGATGCAGGAGAGAACCGATGACCGCCAAAGCCGCCGGCTCGTCGCCTGGTTCGCGCCGGCATTCGCTGCCGGTGTTTAACCCTGATTTTATGCGTGAAGCGGCCCTCACCAGCGCTGACGAGGCCCTGCATACCGCGCTGGACAACTCCGTAACCAAAAAAGACTATGGCCGCCGCGCTACTCTGGCCGAACTGCCCGACAGCGACGCGCTGCGAACGCTCGCCGGCGACATCAAGCGGCACACGCTCGACAATCTCGATTATTACCTTGCCCAGCTCGAGGCCAATGTTCAAAGGCATGGCGGCCATGTGCACTACGCCCTGGGCCGCGACGATGCCAATCAGCTTGTCATAGACATCGCCCGCCAAACCAACAGCAAGCTGATTGTCAAAAGCAAAAGCATGGTCAGCGAAGAAAGCGAATTGAACCACGCCCTGGAAAAAGCCGGCCTTGAACCGCTGGAAACCGACCTCGGCGAGTTTATTCTGCAGGTGGACAACGACCATCCATCACATATTGTCATGCCCGTAATTCATCGCAATGCCAAAGATATCGGCCGGGTGTTTGAACGCTACTTTAAGGTTCCATACACCGACGACCCGCAAAGCCTCGCTGAGATGGCCCGCGTGTATCTGCGGCAGCGTTTTAATCAGGCGGATATGGGCATCAGCGGCGTCAACTTCGCCATTGCCGACACCGGCTCGATTGTGCTGTGCACCAACGAAGGCAATGGGCGCATGTGCACGTCGCGGCCACGGGTGCATGTGGCGATTATGGGCATGGAAAAAATCATTCCTGAAATGCGCGATCTGCCCATCTTCTTAAAACTGCTGGCCCGTTCGGCGTCGGGCCAGGCGCTGACGCAATATACCAACATCATCACCGGCCCCCGGCGTGCTGATGAACACGACGGCCCCGATGAGTTTCATCTGATCATCATGGACAATGGCCGCAGCCGCATTTTGGCCGGCGATTACCGCGATACGCTGCGCTGCATCCGCTGCGGCGCGTGCCTGAATGCCTGCCCCATTTACCGCAAGGTGGGTGGGCATACGTATGGCAGTGTGTACCCCGGTCCTATCGGCGCTTTGATTACGCCGCTGTTCAACGGCCTTGCGGAGCACAAGCACCTGCCGCACGCATCGAGCCTGTGCGGTGCGTGCTACGAGGCGTGTCCTGTTAAAATTAACATCCCCGAAATGCTCATTCACATGAAAAAAGACCAGATTGACCAGGGAATCTCCGGTTTTGGAGAAAAGCTTATCTTCCGATTGTGGACCACCGGGCTGCGCTATGGCTGGACGTACCGGTTGGGCCAGTTTGCCCAGCGTGTCGGCATGCGACTGCTGCCGCACAAAGATGGCTGGATTACCCGCCTGCCCGGCCCGGCCAAAGGCTGGACGGCCATACGCGATTTTCCGCAGCCGCCAAAAAATAATTTTCGTACTTTGTGGAACCAGCGCCGTGTAGACCGCGGCACCCCGGAGGGCAAGCGATGAGTCTGCAGCAACCCGCCCATACGCCAGACGCATGGAGCGTTGCCAACCAGCCGGCGCGGCGCGAATTTTTGGCGCGCGTGCGAAAAGCGCTGGGCCGCACCGGCGAAAGCACGGCGAAGCCCGCAAGCCGCCCGCAGCGAAATGAGGCGGTCATCAGGCAGGTCGCGGCTGACGACCCGGGTTGCAGTACCCGCTGGATGGCGCAGGCCGCGCAGAATGGAGCGAAGGTCGCAGCGGCAAATCCGGCGAATTTACCCGCGATGATCGAAGCATTTCTGGCGGGCCACAAAGCCGATCGCGTCATGCTCGACTTTGCCGGTCCCATGCCTGGCGGCTTGACCGAGTTGCTCCAACGTCGCGGCTCGCGGGTTGAGATGTGGGGCCGGCCCGACTGCGGCAAGGTTGTTTTCGATTGCGATGTTGCCATCACCGATTGCCGCTATGGCCTTGCGGATACCGGCGCCCTGCTGGTGTGGAGTGATGCAGCCTTTGGCCGATCGGCAACGCTGACGATTCCGCTGCATATTGTGGTGCTGCCCGCAAAGCAAATTGTTGCCGATATGGTGGACGGCATTGACCGCATGCTTGCGGATACGGCCGGCGGCATCCCGTCGAACATTGTAATTATTAACGGCCCCAGCAAAACCGCCGACATTGAGATGAATCTCGTCACCGGGGTGCATGGGCCAAAATATCTTTGCGTGGCCGTGGTGGAGTAACGCATCCGGTGCTTATGCCTCTTCCGGCGGCTCGCCTTTGGGGCGGGTTTTCCAGCGGCGATGAATCCATAAATACTGTGTGGGGTCCTGGCGAATGAATGTTTCGATGGCCCGCGTGTAGCGCTCGGTAATGTAATACAGTTCATCGCTTTGGCTCTGCCAGTCGGTCGGCTCAATGATGTCGGTAATGCCCAAATCAAACTCGAAGCGGTCGTTGCGCCGGCGGGCGTAGCCAATAATCACGGGCACATTATGTTGAATTGCCAGCAGGCCGATGCTTTTGTAGGTGCTGGCCAGGCGGCCAAAA